>JAEWSZ010000070.1 GCA_023397905.1 Bacillota bacterium
GAAATACAGTCAATGTGGATTTACCGGAACGGAGCGCATCCTGAAAAATGATTCGTATATAAGAAGAAGGTTTGTCGAGTATTATTTTCCTGACATAGGACCGGACAACATCCGAAAGATCATGCGGCTGGAGTACCCTGACACGATGGGGCTGCTGAATCAGGCTTTCGTACAGCCTTCCTTGCAAGCCAAATTTCTATATATTCTGTTTCATTTTGAAGAAGCCATAAAGGAAACGATCAGTATCATCACCTGGGTACGTGAGGAAATGGAAAAGCAGCATCGGCAGTTTGTGAAACAGAATGAGGAAGCCCTGCAAAGAATACAAAAGGCGCCCACGATTGAAAAGCTAAAAGCAATCAGTGGTGTGGCACCGGTTAATACACATATCCTGTTTTCCCTGTCTCTGCTGGAAGAAGAAAAACTATCATTCCGGAAAGACGAACCGGACTTTTTTATACTGGGCAGCCGATTTATGGATGTGTTGGAAACCCAATATAAGTACTGCAACTTAACCCCAGTCTCTTTTCTCCGTGCTTTAGGCAATGAGGCAAAGTGTGTTATTTTCGAGGCCCTTATGGATTCGGATTCCATGTCCACCGCCGAAATGGAAAGGCGGTTGCATCTTTCCAAAAACGCAATATCCCGTAACATAAAGGAAATGAGGGAGTGTGGTGTCGTTACGGTGGAACGCAGGGAAGGGCTATCCTATTACTATGCGCTGAATCGGGAATACATCGGTATAGTTGCCGATCAGCTGAACCGGAGGAAGCATCAAAGAAAGGACATAAAAACAGCAGAAGGGCGTTAGTATAGGATGAATCCATACGAATGCCCTTCTGCTGTTTTTGTGTGAAGTTATTCTTCAATCTGCAGCAGATTTATAAATTATGCATTGGCTTCATGGAAGCCCATTTCAAAAAATTGATGGATGTGGAAGCTGAGAATGCCATGGTACTGTCTAAAAATCTCATTATAATCGCTAAGCAGTTGGCGCCGTTCATCATTGCCGAGAATATCGCACATTTTATAGAACAGCTTGTCCCGTTCATTAAGGATCTGCCGGTTGTCGGGGACCTCCATAATGCTTCGCAGGTAGTTCATGAACCCATTATGACAGTCATTCCGGGTATTCCGCCTGCCTGAAAGATAGGCGGTAAAGGGATTATACAGGTCCTGCTCTCTTTGCATAAGTTCGCAGTAACGCGGCATCAGATCTTTATATTCCGGTCCTTTTTCAATGAGCGCCTGTGTAATCTCCTGATACAATTCCTCCAAGTCTTCCGAAACTCTCCATGCGTCCAATTCCGTTCTTTTTTCTTCTATAAGCTTAGCAGCGAAGCTTTTTATATTTTCCTCTTGATACATGCCTTTCGTCTCCTTAATTTTATTGCCGGCATGTTTATTATATTTGTGTATAAGTACTCCAACAAGGGGAGTACCGCCCCTGTATGCAGGTAGGGAATCAGCACGAATATGGTCGTGTATGGAAGTAAAGAAGAATCCTGTCGCCGCGGCGCAAGAGTTGTACCGATTTATAAAAAAGCCTGTCTATATAAGTCAAATTAACCATCTGAATTTCATGTGCAAGAAAAACATGGGTAACAACAAATAGCATAAGCCAGGATAAATTCAATACATAAAAATCCCTGTTCATTACATTGCTGCTCAAATGTTGAGTCGGGTACAGTAAATTGTAGATAAGGCTATTATTCTGACCTCTTATCTGACCGGAAGCTTATGCCGATTACTTATATAACACACAGGGATAATAAAAATCCGAAGGAAAGGAGTTGTTATGGGTTTATTTGATAACTATAAAAAGAAAGAGATTCGACCCAATTTTTCTAAAGTTGATACAACAGAAAAAGTAATTGAATTAGAAAAGAAAGGAATTCTGTCACCGCTATATTTGATGCCATTAAAATTCAATGGAGAAGCATCCGAAAGAAACAGGCTGTTCGTTCCCCCATTTGCCGTAGAGTTAAAAGACCGATGCGATCATATCGTTGAAACATTATTCGTTCGAAATAAGGTAAACGGATATTCTTGCACCCCTACATACAAAGGGAAAAGTTTTGTTCCATCACAAGTAACGGTTATTGCAAGAAAAGATGATAAAGACGTTTTTACATATACCCTCAGAATCTGGTAATGCTCATTTACCGGTTAAATGATAAGCACAACAAGAAGCTGATTGTAGATTGAGGAGATAACAATGGATGAGAATGATGAAAAATATAACAGAGTAATCACCATCATACATACGAACGATGTGCATTCAAATGTTGATGTGGAGCCCTATGTCAAGGGACTTGCCGACTCGTTGCGTAACAAGGGTAAAAATGTCGTTGTTATTTGTGCGGGAGACGCTTTCGCCGGTACCCCCTTTGCAAGTTTAACAAAGGGAATGGACGTAGCGAAGGTAATGAACCTCGCCGGCTACGACCTTTTTACGATTGGAAACCATGAGCAGCCTCCCCTGATGGAGATTTCTGATTTTAAAGCCATAGTGGAAGCTGTTGATTTCCCGGTATTGGGTGCAAACGCGCCGAAAAAAATGACAAAGGCTATACCTGATATTAGGGAATATGTCATAATGGAATTTTACGGGATCAAGGTGGCCTTCATTGGGATAACGACCCCTGATATGAAAAGCGGAAAGAGCGGTACTGCGGCCGTTTCCAGCGTGAAGATGGCAATGAAAAAAGCCCAGGCCGAGGGCGCGGAAATATTTGTCGCCGTTGCGCATCTTGGTATTACCGCAAATGACAAGACGCAGCGAAGTACCTATCTTGCCGACAGTTGCCCTTGGTTATCGGCCATTATCGACGCACACTGTCATACTGCCCATCAGAACGGAATGCTTCGTAACAGTGTACTGATAGCCGAAACGGGGCAATACGGTGACAACATTGGTATCATAGAGCTCTGCATTCAGGACGGTAAGCTTGCAAAAGTAACCGCAAAGCTTATTCCCATTAGAGGAAATGAAGAGGGCTGTGGCATAATCCCTGATCCGGAAGTATTGGCTTATATTAGCGAAGTCAATACGAGAAATGCTGCATATCTAAATGAAGTCGTGCTTAACCTGCCTGTCAGTCTGGATGGGAACAGGGCCTACAGTCGTACAAGGGAAATAAATCTGGGTAACCTCCTCACCGATGCCATGCGGTGGAAAACAAAAGCCGATATTGCCTTTGTAACGGGGCTTTTTATCCGAGACGACCTTGCTGCCGGTAACGTTACAAAGGGGCAGCTTGAAACGGCACTCTACGCAGACAGACCCGTATGCACTTTTTACTATACTGGGAAGCAGATTTACAATGTGATTGAAACCGGTCTTTCCAGGTATCCAGAGCCAAACATAGTTTTTTGCCATGTATCCGGTATACACATTGCATTTGACCCGACAAAAGAGGCGGGCAGCCGTATCACAAGCATCAAAATGTCCGACGGTTCCAAGTTTGACCCTGAGGCTACCTATATATGCGCTACAAGGTTTGACGGGCTTGCTCATTATGTGGATGGTGACCTGATTGAAGGAGAAAATTATACCGCTGGCTTTGGTTCAATCTGTGAAATATTTGCAGCGTATGTCAACAGTGGAATCAAGATCACAGGAGAAATCGACAGCCGCCTTATACCGATAAAACTTTATAGTAAAACAATATAAACCAGAAAGAAGGTGTCAGTTTGGGAAATGATGATACCATAAACCTTTGGCAGCAAATAAAAAGAATGGGAAACTTTTCGGATAAATATTATGATGTAAGCATTATAAACGACCTTGAGGAGGAGCTCTCCATCGCCTCGGATTTTGAGACAAGTCTTAAAGATATACCATCTGAGACTTTTCTAATGGCTTTTTTTAAAGTGATGTCTCCCTTGGTTTCTATGTATGCGGATATCCTGAATTTCTTTGAACGCTGCAAAGCCCACAGTGCCACAGAGAATATCGAAATAGAATTTGATTTAAAACGGTTTAAGTCTACAAGAATCAATGCGACTCATTTTATGAAAGCAAAAGAGCAGCTTGTCAAGGTCAAGCAGGTAACTCAAAAAAAGCTTCTTTTCCCAGAGGGAATAGGGATTTTATCGAGTCTCTCAATTCCCCAGGGCCTCGTAGATGAGTCAATCAACGATGAATGTTTTTTTAATTGGAGCCAGGAATACTATA
Source organism: Bacillota bacterium (assembly GCA_023397905.1). Classification (GTDB taxonomy): domain Bacteria; phylum Bacillota; class Clostridia; order Acetivibrionales; family DSM-1351; genus Ruminiclostridium. Next base: position 4,181 of record JAEWSZ010000070.1, read on the forward strand.
ATCAAAAAGAATGGCCGTCAACCCAACTGGATTTTGCTTCTGCGATAGAAGGCTCCCCCATTCAAGAGCCACTTTCTAAGGCATTCCTTTTTTGGAGTGAGCTGTTCGTTTATTATCAGTCGGTTCCCACATCGAGAGATAAGTGGTATGAATTTATAAATTCGAGGCAGGACCAAAGTTTGAATGATTTTTCCTATAAGATACTAATGCCGGAAGTGGATTTGTGTCTGGGCAGAATCCTGCATAAATTATATTATCTGGCAGAAAACTATACCAATCTTTCGCCTGATATGAAACAGGATGTAGATGTGAAACTATACGAATTCCTGGAGCATTTTCCCTCCGTGAATGATTTTGCTGAGACGCTGATGCCGGTCTGGAAAAGTTTTTTGAACCTGCCGGTCTGGAAAAGGCGTTACGAAGTATATTCTGTTTGGGTGTTTACGCAAGCGATAGCGGATTTTCCGGATGAAGCCCTGACTTTTCATTTGAAAGACGGAGTCTTATCCTTTCCGTTTTCAGGAGCATGCCTTGCGACAGTAAAATTGAATCATAGGGTATTCGATTTTTGGACGGAATTAAGGACAAAGGCCATCGTGAAGCCCATAGGTAAAAGCCGTAAAACAGCCATACAACCTGATTATTCTATTATCTGTGGCGATTCAGCTAATATTGTTCATAGTATTGCTGTAATCGAATGCAAACAATATAAACGGTCTCATACTGTGAACTTTAGCCAGGCAATACTTGATTATGCATATAACCGCCCCAATGCCAAAGTGTTCTTGGTTGACTATGGGGAAATCGATATAAAAAGCCTGATGTCGAAATTGCAAACATTATCAGCGGAACGATATGAAGCGATGTCTCGCTATCGGCCGGAAATTGAAAGCAGCAAGCCTCTATCACATCATATTCGTGAACTGGTATACCAGCATGCCAAAATGATGGAGATGGACCTGAATGATATCGCTTACTTTTCTTTGTTTTGGGATAAAGGCCCCCTGGATCTGGATTTATACCTGTGTTATCAGCCGAATGCCTCTGCCATAGTGCGTAAAGCATGTTATAATGCTAACGAAATTGATGGTGTACAATATAATAGCGATATTCGGGACGGGTATGGGCCTGAGAAAATTTGTGTTAAGAAATGGCACAAGGGGATTTATGATTTATGGGTTAACAATTCCTCTAAAACACCGATATTTTTCCAAGGCAACACTTTTCTTAGTGTTGTTTTTCAGGGCACGAATCAAACCTTGCAAATAGAATGCCCTAAAACAGGGGCTGGACCATGGTGGCATATTTTAAGGATTGATACGATATCGCGTACCGTCACAATTATAAATAAATACGAAATGAGAGGGGGGATGTTGCATGAGCAGTATTGAAAGAATCCAGTGTGGCAATGGGAATTGTTATCTGATTTCTGAAAGAGAGAAGGCCATATTAGTAGATACGAGCCGAACAAAGTTCAGGGACAAAATTCTGCAGGCATGCAAAAAAAAGCATGTAAAGCTTATTGTCCTCACCCATGGGCATGTTGATCACGTTCAAAATGCTGCTTACCTGTCGAGAGAATTGCATGTTCCGATAGCGATGCACGAGGCGGATTATGAATTGATAAAAGATAATATGTTTGAGCCTATGTATGCCCATAATGTTTTCGGAAAACTGATACTGGCTTTATCCATGAAAAGCTTTCGGCAGGACAAGATCGAACCCTTTGAGCCAGGGGTATTTCTGCAGGAAGGTGATTCCTTAAAGCTCTACGGTATCAATGCTGTGATAGTGGAGTTGCCCGGACATACCAAAGGTTCGATTGGTATATTAGTTGATGATACGGAATTTATTGTTGGTGATGCTCTCATGAACATGGTTTACCCATCAAAGTCAATGCTTTATGGAGATAGAGTAGCAATGGAAAAAAGTGTTGATAAAATAAGTGATTCCAATGCGATAACGATCCATTTCGGACATGGCAATTCCGCTGCAAACAGGAAATGGTAATCAAAAAACAAGGAGTGATAAAATGGCGAATGAGAGATATTTAGCAGGTGCAAAGAAGTTGCAGGAAGTGGATGGACAAGCCGGCGACAAGGTGATTAAGTCTCTTGAAGGTATAGCTCCGGACCTGGGAAAGTACATCATAGAATTTGCTTTTGGTGATATTTACTGCCGTGAGGGATTGTCTTTACAGGAAAGAGAAATGATAACCATAACCAGCCTGCTGACGGCAGGCGGTTGTGAACCGCAGTTGTCTGTCCATATAAATGGTGCTTTGAACGTGGGAATTTCACCTTCTAAGATTATTGAGGTATTTATCCAATGTATTCCCTATGTAGGATTTCCGAAAGTATTAAATGCTGTGAATGTGGCAAAGAACATTTTTACGGAGCGAAAGATCAAGGTTGATTCATTATAGTTATACCTTCAGTCGTTAAGAGGAGATTTTTATTAATGGATAATGTAAAAAGAAAGACACAAGGTTTACCATATCGTTATGATGACCCTGCCTTATTAGGTGACCAGCATATTTATCAAAATAAAATGATAGAGTACAATCATACACTGCCAACAGAAACAGAAAAAAGGCAGGTTTTATTGAAAGAAGTATTTGCGGAAATTGGAGAAGGTTGTACCGTGGAAACTCCACTAAATGCAAATTGGGGTTGTAAACATGTTCATGTTGGAAAAGGCACATATATCAATTCAAATGTTACTTTTATTGATGATGAACACATATATATTGGGGAGAGTTGTTTGATTGCTCCCAATGTTGTCTTTTCAACATCCGGACACCCTATTTTGCCGATACTCCGTGAAAATCATTATGTGTATAATCTGCCTATTCATGTTGGAAATAATGTTTGGATAGGTTCAAGTGTGCAAATTTTGCCAGGAATATCGATTGGCGATAATTCTGTAATTGGAGCAGGAAGTGTGGTTACAAGTGACATACCTGCTAATGTTGTTGCTTTTGGTGTACCATGTAAAGTAATCAGAGAGATTGGAGAAAAGGACCGTAAGTATTATTATAAGGACAGAGAATTAGATGTATGGGAATAAGCTTTAAAATGAAAACTGATTTTGTCTACAAACTGAAATGAGGCTGCTTTAGGGCAGCCTCATTTTGGTTTCATTGATCCAATACAACCCGGCAGTTTTAACGGCATCTCAACGGAAGCACTCTCTTTTTTATTGGTATTCTTACTGGAAAAACGCAGCGGCACCCCGGTGGGGGAGTAGGCTGTTGCTTTTTCCAGTTTTACGGCTATGTCATAGGCCGAAATAAATTCAATACAAAAAAGGTACCGTTCATAACATTGCCGCTCCAATGTTGAGCCGTGTACAGTAACATCATATATATGGTTATTATGGCTTTGGGGTCAAATCGTTGTATTAACGAGGAACACAGACACTGGACAAGGGAACCGGACAAAAAGGTGGTGATTGATTGTTAGCTATTTATATTACCATGCTCGAAACAGAGCAGGAACGCAAGAAAATGGCAGAGATCTATGAAGAACATAAATACGCTCTCCTAATGTATGCCTTAAAGGTCACTGGATATAATCAAGCAATGGCTGAGGACGCAGTACATAATGCTTTTATATCTATCATAAAAGACAAAGAAAAATATTTTTATTTAGACAGCAGGGATTTTCGATTTTCAGCCGTTATTATAGTGAGAAACAAATGCATTGATTTGTTAAGAAAAGAGAAACCTTATGCAGATATTCCTATTGATGAATTAGAGATTTTTCTCGAATCAAAAGAGAAACCGATAGAGGAGCAGGTTATTATTTCAACGGAATATGCCGCAATTCGCAAACATATGGCAAATATCGATGAAATAAGCAGACAGGTTCTCATAATGAAATATGTTTTAGGGATGTCATACAAGGAAATCGGCGAGAAGCTGAATATGACTCCGAAACAAGTCGATGTGCGTTTATCAAAAGCCAAAGAAAAGGTAAGAAAACTTGTAGAAAAAGAGGACTTCAATAATAGAAATAATAAGCAAAGGGGTGAGAGTAAATCAATATGAAAGAGATTGATGGCTCCGTATTTGAAGCGTTGTTTCGCCAAGCCATTATAGATGATTATAATGAGGAAATCGATTCCATCCCTCCAGAGGAAGATCTGGTTGAGACAATATCGTTCTCACCGGAATTTGAATTAAGAATGAAAAAATTGTTTGCTCATGAGCGGCGAAAGGAATTTCTTAAAAAAGCCTTTAACTATGGTAGACGTGCAGCCGCAGTTTTTGTTGTGGCAGTCACTATATTATTCTGTATGCTTCTCTTTAATCCGGAAGTCAGAGCAGCGGTTAAAAATACGGTTGTAGAATGGTATGATAAATTTACCTCATTTATCTTCCAAGAAGAGAATTCTGATATAGATGAAAAGAAAGAATGGCAGCCAGAATATCTGCCGGCGGGATACCGTAAAAATTCGGTTGAAAAACTCGGAAGGGCAACAAATATTGAATATACGAATGATCTAGGTGGTGCAATTTATTTTTCATACAGACCGGATGGAAATGATACCAACATTTCTGCTGATAATGAAAATCATGTATTTGAAAATGATACCATTGATGGGCATGAGGCATATATCATAAAGGCAACGAAGGATGGTTTTGAAAATGGACTTATATGGAATTTGGACGGTTATACATTCAATATTTGGAGTGAACTGCCCATAAAAGAACTCATAAAGATAGCAAAGTCAATATATTGGCAATAATCAACAAAATAATCAAATATTTTTTTGCAATTTTCATAGTGGGAAAATGTTCTTTCAAACGTTTATTAGGTGAAGCAGATAACCCTTACTAAAGTGAAAGGATGTGGTCCCAATGAAAATCAAAATACTGGCGGCGTTTTTACTGGTCGGAATGCTTTCTTTAACACAAGGCATTTCGACGTATGCACAAATGCCGCCAAATGCATTTGGAGGAACCGAAGGCGAAATATCCATATCTCCGAGATGGACTAATGTAAATGATATTACGCTCGATCTATATTTTGAAAATGGCAAGGCAAATTGTTCCGGAAAAATAAGAGCGCTATCAGATACTACAAAGATATCAGCAACATTTAAGCTGGAGCGAAAAACATCATCAGGATGGACCCTTGAAAAATCATGGAGTCAGAGCTCAAGTACAAATTCACTTTCGTTTTTCAACACACACGCTGTATCGTCAGGATATAAATATCGTTTAAGCGTTACGGCCGATGTAAAGAGAAGTAGTGTGACGGAGACAGTCAGTACTTCGGTGGAAGGGAATTATTAAAGTTAAAATCAATAACTAGGAACATTAAAAATCATATGATTGGAGGAATGATTATGTTGTCAAGTTTAAGAAGAAGTATGAACAAACTAATATCAGTCACACTTATGTTTGTTCTTTTGTTTTCTTTCACTACTCAGGTATTTGCCGCTACAAAAACATTATCAGTTACAAGGGTTACGCAGTCAAAAGATAAATGGTGTTGGGCGGCTTGCAGTGAGATGATTGGTACATACAAAAACAGTAATTCAACCCGTGACCAATGGGATGTTGTTGCATATGTAAAAGATTCATCATATCCAAATAAAACGGCAACGTCCAGTGAAATTGAAAAAGGTATAAAATATGCTTCGGTTGATAAAGTCACTTACCAGACTTCAAGCAGTCCATTATCCTTTTCCACCACCCAGTCCAATATTGATTCAAGTAATCCGATTGTCGTGTGGATGACATGGAATAATGGTGAAGGGCATGTTGTTGTATGCTCGGGTTATCAAACAAGCGGGAAGGATGAATATCTTTATTTGCTTGACCCCGCTTCAGGCGCTTCCAGTAATTATTATGACTATACTACAATGAAAAACGGTATAACCATTCAGTCTGGTACTGGAAAATACACTAAAACTATTTATAAAAAATAATAGCAGTCTTACAATGTTTTACCCCGAAAATATAACAAGGAGGTAGGTTCTATGAAAAAAGTATATACTTTTGTGTTTTCAATGATAATGGTTGGTTTATTTGCTATTCCAGCTTTGGCGGCAGATACAGAAATGGAAATAGGAAATCTTACCGATTCCATAATTGAAACATCAAACAATCTTTTAGAAAATCAATTACCCCGTCCGCTAAGTGAAAATGATATTGATTATTCACTGGCCTATAAAATCTACGTGGATACCAACGTATTCCAAATAGATACGAATGACGCTGAAACTATAACCAAAGCTTTAGAAGCTGGAAACTACATTTATGAATTACCTATATATGTAAATGATTCGACCGTTATAGTCAACATTTCCAAAGGTCTGCCACTTGATCCGAATGTAGAATTTACGGAAAGTGAAAAACAGAAAATATTAGAAAATGTGGGCAAATGGGGTGTATCCGCAGTTAAATTCTACAGTGGCGAGATTGTGGATTATAAGGCTATTATCGAAGAATCTGTTAATGAAGTTCCTAACGAAACCTTACTTGTCGGTGGGTTACCCAACTTCAAATATGCCGTTGCATTACTTCCTAATGAGAAAGGTGAAATTTCTACTCTTGTTCCACTGAGCGAAGTTCCGAACATTCAAAAGATTGCAAGAGCAAAAACTTCAACATCAACAAATGCCTATGACTATAACCAAACAAAGAATTATGTAAATACATTACCTGTTTCTAAAGCAGATGAAGCAGGCGGCTATGGTTTTCCTGATGAAGCAGCTAATGCAGCAAATTCTTATATATACTTAGTTCCTATCATTCTTGCCGTAGCTATTTTGGGCATTGGCGGCTTTATGGTAGCAAAAAAAAGGCATTACAAAAATTAAATAAGGAGGAAAAAACATGAAAAAATTAACGGCGATATTCAGCGTGATAACTTTAATGTGTGCTTTGCTTGTTTCTCCTGTTTATGCTATGGAAACAAATAATGGCACTCCAAATATGACATCATTTCAAATAGATGACGTTATGTCATATGGGCAAGTATACGGTGTAAGAAGCACTTCGGCACTTGTTGCCGTTCCTGTAAGCCTTAATCTGAATAATGGTTTGTCAACTGATTTAATTGTAACAGTGGAACCGCAAGTTCAGGCTACGAGAGCCGCAGGAGGAACAAATAACATATCTGTTAAAGGAAACTTTTACAGAACATCAGATAAACAGACTGTTACACTATATGGAGTATCTGGAACCGTTGAGTATACTGGAAGTAATACAAAGATAACTGGTAAATCAGGCTATCATAACTCTGCACTATCTGGTTGGACAGGAACCTACTCGTTAAGCACAGAATATCATCCAGAGTTATCACATGTCAGCGTAATAGCAGCTGATTATACTTGCTACTATAACAACAGTGAATCCTCAACAGCATGGGTACGAATTGCCGTATCTGAAAGCGGTTATGTCTCTGTTGGCGGCGATTATGTTAGCTATACAACTAATTAGGAGATAATCATATGCGAATAAAAAGATTTTTAGTGTCATTTTTATTAATAATTACTTTATCGACAGGATTTAACTTAACGGCATTTGCAAGCCCTCAAAAAGTGCCATCACTAAATCGGGCGGCTTATGTAATTGATGTAAGTAATGAAATTGGGCTTGCATTTTTTATTGAAGAGCCTGCAATACAACCGTTTGCTTATAATTCGACTTCAAAGACAGGCACAGGGTATTTTTATCTAAAATCAAACGGAGATGTTTTGGGGAATTTTTCTTGTACAGGAACGTTCAACTATGACGGTTCACTTTGTAATGTTACGGATGTATCAACTTCGGTTTCAAACACGGCAGACGGATACAAAATAACCAGAACAGGTACAAAAAACCAGATTTCGCCAACATATGCTTGTGCAACTGGAGATTTTAGTTTATATAAGGTAGATTCTAAAGGAAAACAGACATTATCTACGTCGGCAGTAATAAATGTTTATTGCAATCAAAAAGGCACGACCACAACTGAATTTAACGGTGGGAACTGACAAAGTGACAGCAGAAATTTCCATTAAGATCTATTGCAATCAAAAAAGCGAAACATGGGTAAATAGACAAGGATAGTTCGATTTCCCAGGTAACAAAAACCCGCATCTAATGAGGAGGGTTCATATACAAAAAAATGAGGCTGCACTTAAGCAGCCTCATTTCAGTTTCATTGAATCAAATGCAGCCCAGCAGTTCCAATGCCATCTCCAACGGAAGCACCCTCTTTTTTAGGGTATTCTTACTGGAAAAGCGCAGCGGTGTCCCGGTGGGGGAGTAGGCTGTTGCATTTTCCAATCTTACAGCTGCGTCAATATCAGCGACATAATCATAAACATTGCCTCTTATATCGATCAGATAGGAATCACAGTGTTCTATTGGATGCCCGTTTATAATTAGGTAGGCGGATTCCGGGAGTGGCATAAGCTGTTCCTTATGCGCATGCTCACGTCCGATGTGGCCCCACATATCCAGCATCATCTGCCCGTCATCGGCATATCTGCTGAATAATTTTCGTTCCATGTATTCAAATTTCCCGGTAGAGGTTCCCGTCATACGGATAACCCGCTCAATGGTAGTTTCCATCTCTGTCAGGTCCACAAACTCTGACCGGGTATGTTCATTGTAGTAGCCGGCACTTAGGTTGACGGCTGCCAGGCCGAGGTGCGGAGCGATTACCGAAATATCACTGAAACTGCCATATTCCATATTGAAGCCGAAGCCGCAAATAAACTCGGTGAATTCGGGATTGTCGCAGTCATAAAAGACCGCATCATTGGCGCCGCGCCGGTCCACTTCAACAATATAGTTGACAGCTGGCTTGATTTTACTTCGGGTAAAATCCCTGGCGCCGACTCCGCCGATCTCTTCATCCTCGCAGAACAGGACATGGCAGCGCCTGCTTTTGATAATCTGCAAAATGATATAGACGCCTGCCCGGTCGTCACCGCCAATTCCCTCCGGGGATAGCAAACGGGTCCCGTCTTTGGAATAAAAGATGTTTTTTACCCGCTGTTTGTGTACGGTATCAAGATGTGCAATCAGTAATACTGGAATTTCACCTTTGGCATAGACGTAGCCTTTGGCGGTTTTTACCGAGTAGCCATGTGATGTCAGTTCCTTTGCCGCGGCTACCTTTAGTTCTTTTTGGGTCATTTTTACCATAGTTTCAAAATTCATTCTCTTTCCTCCTTGTATTCGGCCGGATGAAACCCGGCTGTTTTAAGTTTCGTTTAAGCCGCTATGGCTGTCCTCTGGCAGAAGCGGTTACAGCCTACAGATGAGCATATGGATTGTATTTCGCACTCCCTGCAGGGTGAAGTTGCATTCTGGTAGCAAGCCTCGCAAACATAGACCATGTTTCCGGATTGATCAAAAACAGGGAACAGATTGCCGCCACGTATGACTGCATCGCAGGAGGCGCAGATGTGCAGGCAGGAATTACAGAGCCATTCTCCCTCGATATACCTGGCGTTGCCCGCCGGCACGGTTTGTTCACAATCCTGGCAAACGACCTTGTTTGTGCAGCCGCATTTTACATTTCCTCTGTTTAAGGTTTCGCCGCAGCAGACACAAAAGGCTTTTTCTCCAATGGTGAGGTGCTCTGAAATGTCCATATTTTTCAATGTGGAAACGGTGCCCCAATAGCTGTAATCCCTATAATTCCTGCTCTCATCCACCGTTTGAATAAGCTGGCGGTTATCGTCTGCATTTTTCCGTAGTGTCCAGCGGTTCGGCACATTCAGGCAGGCTGCAATGGTGTCCTGCACAAGATTACGGTATTGTTTGATTGCTTCAGCATCTTCGGAATTCGGATATAACCTTGACTGCAGAAGGATTCCATCGGCATAACAAAACACCTGGCGGGCTCTTTTTGGCACCTTGCTGAAATTGTCCATCACTTCATTGTCAATGGTATAAAAAATCATGGTGACACCATCATTCATGTAAGAGAGGCATCCGGACTGATAACTGCCGTCCCTTAAGTTATGGCAGGAGGTCCAGCTGTTGTCCTCGTTGGACATTTCCAGATAGTCGCACGGATGCACGGAAAGCACGGCTTTCTTATGGACTTCCAAAGGATTCAGGGAATCAGAAAGCTGGGCAAATACTGCATTATATCTTGCGTGCCGGTCAATGCCGTATTTTTGGCACAGTTTATTGATGATTCTGCTGGCTTTTTGGCCGGTGACGCATTTAATCCCGCTTTTCTCTTTAATGATTTCGATGCTGTGCTCCGAAGGTGAGACGCTGTATTCATGAGTAGCGGCCACCAGCGATTCTCGGAAGCTGTCTGATTGCTCCTGCGGCAGCTGGCTCTCATCGGCAAGTGCCAGCAGCGACAACTGATGACGCCCAACAAGCTCATGGTCAATTTCCCGGCTTTCTACAAGCTGAAAAATAATTGCCATTGCGTCCTCGTCCCAGTCCGGATGGTTCCGCAAGAGGGATACCAAGGGGCCTTTGTTTTCGTGCCATTTTGCGAGATTGGTGATGACACCTTGTTCTGAGAAATACTTCCCATATTTGCACATGACTTCGTAAAACTGTTTCACTAAAAATTCCATACTTTTCATCCTTTCTTTTCATCAAAAAAGGGAGAGGACCGAAGCCTTCTCCCTTTTCTGGTATATTTATTAGGTATCTGTGTTACTGGTTGCTGTGTACAGGCGTTTGCTATCCTGCATTACGCCGCGCCGGCCATTTCAAGAAACTGTTGCTCGGTCAGAATTGGTATTCCAAACTGACGGGCTTTATCCAGCTTACTGCCAGCGTTTTCCCCGCAGATCAGATAGTTGGTGTTTTTCGATACCGAACTACCTGCTCTGGCACCCAGGGATTCAATTTTGGCATTGATTGAGTTACGGGTAAACAATTCGAGTTTGCCCGTCACAACGATGGTGCATCCCACGAAGGGATTACCGGTGTTCTCTGTAGTGGTTGTTTGTGCATTTTTCTCAATGTTCATCATTTCTTGCAGCTCCTCCCATAAAATTCTGTTTTCTTCTATCCCGAACCACGCATGGATATTCTGGTGCAGAACATCACCAAAATCATTGAGTTGTGTGAAGTCAAACCTTTCATCCACGGCAGTTTCAAAGGCGTTCAGGTCGCCGGCGAAATGCCGGCTTAATTCTTTGCTGACGGTATTGCCAACCAGAGGGATATCCATGGAGATTAAATACCGCTCAAATGTAGTGCTGCGGCTTCGCTGGATGGCGTTCCACAGTCTTTGCCAGGACTTTTCGCCAAAGCCTTCCGTTCGATTGCAGATTTCCCATGCGTAATGGTCCAGATGGTAGATGTCCATAAAGGTATGGAGCCAACCCTTGCTAATGAATTTTTCCAGGGTAGCTTCCGACAAGCCTTCGATGTCCATGGCTTTTTTGCTGGCAAAGTGAACAAATTGCCGTAGCCGCCGTATCGTGCAGGCTGTATTGTCGCAATGAAGGGTTTCTACCATGCGGTCTTTATCCTTTTGGCTTTGATGGATTCTGGTTGGAGCACCGCAGCAGGGGCAGGTTAAAGGATAAAAAGAATCTGCAGCGAATTGCCCTCGGTCCAGATTTTCCTCTACATGCGGAATAATCATGTTTCGTTTACTGATCAGAATACGGCAGCCGGGCATCAATTCCAGTTCTTTGATAAAAGTCAGATTATGCAGGCTTGCCCGGGACACTTCGCAGCCATCAATTAAAACAGTATCAAATACAGCAACAGCTGAAATTTCTCCGGACCGTGTGGGTGTCCATTCGATAAACTGCAAGACGGTTTCATACAATTCATCCTCAAACTTGAATGCCAATCCGTCTTTATAGTGGTGTCCGGTGTAGCCGCAGGCATAGGAGTAATCAATATCGTCATAGGTGACCACCATCCCGTCAATGGGGATTCCGTTTTCCTCGGCCGCGGTCTTTAACTTCTCAATGTACGCGGTAATCAGTGCCTCGGATACAATTTCGGGCATAACGGCAAGGCATCTTGAGAAACCAAAATCAGTCAGCCGGTTGAGTTTAGCGATCTTGCTGTTGAAAAGATCTTCCTCTTCATCAAAGCCTTCCAATACGCTAAACGGTGTAAAACGCAGGCCTCTTTTGGAGCAGGTTTTTGCATCAAAGCAGCGTACGGAGCCGGCCGCCATATTCCTCGCGTTTTTATATGGTTTACCGGTGCTGTCTAACAGCGTTTTCTGTAACACCACAAAAATCGGTATGGGAATGTATGCTTCCCCGCTAACGATTAGCCGCCCCAGATAGGGGATCACGGCAGGAATTCCTGCAATGGCAGGGATGTTATGTGTGATAACCTCGCCTGTCTCCCCATCGCCGCGCGTAGACGCTCTCAGAAGCCGGCCGTTTTCATATTCCAGCTTTACGGTCAGCCCGTCCAACTTCAGCATCAAAAGGACCCGCCGATTGCCGATAAACCGGACCAGGTCCGCTACATCCTTTGTCTTATCCAAAGAGAGCAGGGGAGTAGGATGGCCTGTTTTTTCAAGCGCACTTACGACCGTATAGCCAACTGTCTGCGTGGGTGAATTGCTCATTCTGCACCCCGTTGCGATTTCCAACCGTTCCAGTTCATCATAAAGACGGTCATAGACTGCATCAGAAACCGAAGGGGCATTCAGATTATAATATTCATGCCGGTATTGGTTGAGTTGATCGGTCAGCTTGCGGACCCGGGTGATTGGTAATGGAAACATTGAATTTCCCCCTTTCATTTCAATTATTTTTCGAGAGCAGCTTTTTTCTGCGGTAGGCATAAAGCCCTTGATCACATGGCACAACGAAAATACCGGTACAAACAAAGATGTCGCAGTTTTCGCCGATTGCACCGGCCGCCTTGTAGAAGTCTTGATAGTTCCAATTTTTATCCGGGATCATGTTGATACGGTAGAGGCATACGCTTACAGCATCGAAAGATTCCCTTTCGGTAAACGTGCCATAGGGATGAAAGACACGACCGGCGTAAATGAATGTCTTATCCGCAGCGTCGGTTTTCATCGTTGTCCTCCTTCAATCTGCCGAAATTCAGTTCATGCACAATGTTTGATATCTGCTGATCGTCATTCCAATCCGCGTGTAAAGTTGCTTTGGCCGGCCCACATCCGACATACACCGTGATACTGCCGTTAAGCACCTGCAGAAGCACGTCCTGCCTTTGGGCGCAGACAATGGCTAAGTTTCCTAATTGTTTCATTTGGATTTCCTCCTTATATAAAATTAAGGGAGCCTTTTGGCTCCCTTATTAACCGTATTGACAACGGTGGCAGGCCGTTGTCCTTTTTTAATTCTCTGATACCCGGGCGATTTGATGTACGTAGGTCTTCTCGTACAAGTCACAGCCGTCCGGATCTAATTCCCGTAGTTTTTTTCTGTCAAACCGGAAAATAGGCAGGGTGACATATCTGCTCTCTATTTCCTGGCCGGTAAGGGTACCAAACCCGTTATCAATTAGGAATGGTAGCATCCCCGCATTTTCGGAGTAATTTTTGATAGCGGTACAGTAAGGCGGCATAGCAAAATCAAAATTTGCCGAGGCGCAGGTAAACGGTTCGCCGTCATATGCCCCGCCTTCGCAGATGAGGCCGACATAAAGGTTTGGGGGTGACTGGTAGCAGCTTACCTTGATTCGGACAGGGTTATGTTTGTAATAGAATACTTTGCTCATCGTTTTTTTCTTCCTTTCATACATTTTCATGGTCTATTTCCAATTCACGCCGATATACCATTTTTCGTTGCCCAAAATCTCCAGGCAGCGAAGCAGCATATCTTTGTCAAACCAGCCAAAATGGCACTCATTCGCCGGAATGTTAAGTACATTAGCCAGCTTGCCGTACGCCTGTTCACGATTGATTCGCTTGTTGTTTTTCCAGATCGGATCAAACAGGACATGGCATTGCATTTTCAGGTCACGGAGTTCTTGATTGGCAAGCCTGCCAAGGGGAATCCGCGTCCCGTCATGGACTCCAACATAAGAATCACATGCCGTGCATTTGTAACATCTGCCGTTCCCATATTCCTTGCCGTATATCTCGGCATTAGAAGTATAGATAACGGTTGCACCACAGTAATCACATGCGGTGGGGATCGGGTAGGGGGTCACATGGCTTGAATTGACTCCACCTACTTTCTTATCATCTTTGATGAAAGCGATCTGCATCATAATAACCACTCCTTTTAGCCCTGTTCTTTGCCTAATAGTCTTTTCACTGTATCTGCGGTGAGCTTATACCGTTTTTGGTTGTCAAGCCTGAGGCAGATACAGGGATATTTAGGGCTGCTCACGGATAGGCCGGCAAGCATGTATTTATCGCCTTCGAAAACAAACTCCTGCCCATAATCTTCTGGCGAGAATCCAAGCAGGGAACAATAAGTGTTAAACTCCTTTTGCGCAAGGTTGCCTGCGTCGGTTTTGGCGCAGCTAACCTTCATGGAAAACGTATCCTCATTGTATTGGATGTTGCCCGCAGTAATGTTCAAGGCATATTTTTCTGCGACAGGAGCCATAGCCTGCTCAAAATCTTTGCGGAATACCTGAAACTCCTTTTTTGTAAACTTCATTGAAATTCCTCCTTGTGTGTTAGGCCGCTTTCTGGCCGTTAAGTTTTTTCAGTTTTCTTTCTTTCCACATGGAAAGATACCTTTTGATTTCCGGTGTCGGGGCACAATTACCCTGTCCCCGGGTCTGGATAATCTGATCATCCTGCAGTTCCACTGTGTAAAATGGATCGTTGATATGGTCCGTTCGGCGAAGAAACAGGATAACACATTCTCTATCCGCCACTTTTTCAACGTAACTATGTACGCAGTGGTGCAGTGTATGGCCCTCCGTGACGATTTCCTCCGCTGTTTTAGGCGGAAGGAGCGTGAGTCCGTTTTTTGTAAACTGGTATCGTTCCAGAAGCGATGGATAGGCTGACTGGATCAGTTTGTCAAAAATCTCTGATTTATGGGTATCGTATAAATTGCTCGCTTGGTCATGAGCCTTTTTTAAATTACGGGGGAACAGCACAAAGCTGTCCGAAAGGTCATACTCCAGTTTTTGGCTGAACCGCAGATAATCCTTGTACTCCGATAATACCGGGTTAAGGCTTTCATAGCGCCGGTATCCGGAAGAAGACTTCACATTTATCATTTTTGTATACTGCTGCCCAACATAGTGCATCAGCTTTTGTCCGGTCATAAATTGAAGGGGATAGACAACATTATCAATAGACGGGATCTTGTGATCCGCAAACCAACGCAGCAGTTCCTCGTCAAACCGCGCACACCGTTGTTTGAGTGCACGATACAGCTTTAACTGTGATTCATTTGCGTTTACAGCCCGAAGAACGGGGATGTCCTCCGGACCGACGCCAAGAATCTCACGGATGTTCTTTCCGTTGGCATTGATAACCTTAGGATCTACGTTACCGCTGTATACTACATAGGCTGTAATCCGGCCAAGACCAAACTTTACAAGATATTCGATCATCGGATATCGGCTATAGGCCCGCAGGTATGGGATGACTTCCAGAGGTTCATAATCCATCCGGTAAAACTGCTCCAATTGACAATACTGCCAGGGAGTGTTTCGCAACGTTTCTACAAGATTTCTGCAATACAGCATTCCGCAGGTTTCATGCTCAAAGTTATAGGACCACCGATTGAATACCGGTCGTTCTCCCTTTTTCCATTTGGTTAAAATTCCGCCTGTGTAAGAGTAATAATACGGCTCGACAACAAGCTTCTCACCGTTCCGGCGGAGGTAAATCCGTGCATTTTCCCAGACAGAAAGATCAGGGGTACGGATATTTCGGTAGGATTTGCTTGTTTTGAAGATCCGCACCAGCAGCTCGTTTGGACCTGTTTTCTGGAGAAGCTGGACGGTAGTCCGGTCCCAAAGACGCTGGGATTTACCAACTGCTTTGAACGTGATCGCTTTCTTGCAGCGGGGGCATTTGCCTGCTTCATTATGCTTTGCACCTGTAACAAGGACATCATGGCAGCAGGCGCTGCAGTAGCCAGACAATGGTTTTTTGCTCCGGTGGTATTTGTAAAAAATGTAGGCCGGAAGCACCTCCCGGTGTATCCAGCCCTTAAAATCTCGCGGAACAGAAGAAATTGACTTCATCCGTTTCAGTATCTTGCGTTCCCGTGCCTTGATTCGCTCATCCAGGCGGTTGCTCATAATGGAATTTTGCATCACTTCCAGAGCGGATAGGCCAGAGCGGGTAGGGATTCCGCAAAACCGGGTGACACGCTGTACATCTTTCGGAGAATAAAAAGCACATTTCTTGACAAAACGGCCTTCGCCGAAATGATAAAGGTTGGCACTGAGCCATCTGCTTTTACCGTCTTCTGTTTGTTCCAGGGTGGTATAATCATCCTTCGCCTGAAAAAGCGTATAGATTGGCTTGCAATAACCGTTTGCGGCCTTCTCCCGGTTGTAAAAATACAGGACCAGAATGCGATGGCCGCCGATGTTTTTTAGAGCCGTGCGGACAATGTGATCGACCTGTTCTGCATAGAGCAGGCCGCCATTCCGGTTCATGGTTTGACCGGAATCGGCATATTTGCGGCATTCTCGTTTATTTATAAGCATACGGTTCACGCTCCCATCAATGGCAATGTTATCTGTTGCAATGTCATCTGTTCAGGTTCAGGAGGTGCCGGTTCTTTTGCCGGTTTTGGAACTTCTTTTTTCTTAACCGGCTCTTTTTTCTTTTTGGAAGAGGATTTACTGCCAGAGTAAGATTTAGGAACGAATTTCTCCTCTTTTTCCTTATCCTCTTCCGCCTCCAGGTTATTAAAATACTCTTCCGCCCACGTATAGCAAAGATCATCGGGAACATCACCACCCATGGCATAGCCTATCGGCCTTTCGTCATTGTCTTCCATTTCCTGTTTCAGATAGTCATGTGCATGGCGGTTGATGTACTTAAAGCAATTCATCATGCTTTTCCGTGGATGCAGGGCTTTCCTGGCGAACTCCGGATTATCCAAACAAAGCGTCTGGACGTACTCGGTCACACACATTTTCATATTGCGCCGGGTCAGGCGTTCTGCATCCAAGCCAAGCCTTTTTACAGAGGCGTCCATCACGGCATCGTCCGTCATGGCAAGGACTTCCTGCATCGCCTTTTGTTCAGACTCTTTTTTGGCTGCCTGCTTTGCCTCCCATTCCGCTTTGCGTTTTTCCTCCTGGACTTCGTGTTCTTTCCTTTTTTGATCCTCCGAAGCCTCCGAAGCTTCCGATTCGGGCGGAGTATCCGATTGAGTTAATAGGGAGAGAGCGGCCTGGGCCGTATCTGCTTCCGCCTGCTGTTTGGCATCATCCTCAAAGGTTTCTTGAGTACCGGCAGAAGCGGTTTCTTTGCTGTCAAGTGTAAAAGGGCTGACACTGCCTTGTTCCTGGTCAGGTTCCGCTTGTTCCCTCAATTCCCAATCCATTTCAGAAAATACTCCCATTTTCATGTCTCCTTTCCAAAGTAAACTCCTTTTTCATCAGCCAGCCCTCCGGCGGTTTTCCTGAGATTCATACAGTTGCCGCAGCAGTTTGGCATTATGCTTCTCATATCGCTTGCAGCCCGGTGGGTCAAGTTCCTCCAGGCGTTCCGGATTGAACTGAAATACCACAGCAACACGCCTTGGACGATGGCTGAATGCATCAAAATCAAACCATTTATATTGGAGAATATAGCCGAGATGGTTTTTCTCTGCATAATCCATGAACGCTTCATTGCCAGGTCCGATCATCCCGTCTGCCAATACACATTGATACATGGGCATAATGGAGCCGAGATTTTGCGTAATCGGAACAGCCAACCCGTTAGCGGACCAGAATACGGCCTGCATGCTTGGTGTTTTCCGGTAACACTGTATTTCAATTCTGCAGGTCTGGTTTTGATATTAACCGAATAAATAACGACCTTCTTTCATCAAATCAATCATTCCTTTCTTTACAAAAAGGCCCGGTACAGGGATACCCTGCACCGAGCCTTTCTCAATTTTATGACAGTTTTCTATTTCTGCTTTTTCATTGGTAATGCCAGCCCGGGTGAAAACTTCACCTCGATGAAGTTACCCTGGTCGCGGTAGAAATACTGCCGTTGTACTTTATCATAGAGTTCGATTACATCCGATGGCGATATACTGCGCCCGTGGTAATCTTCTGGCATATTGTCATTGTACTTGCTAAAAATGAGCTCCAGAATTTCTTTGTCTGATCGTGCGGTGCTGCAAAAAATCTCAGCATCATGAACCAGACGGTACAAAGATGCCGGCGGTTGTTCATAACCAGCTTTGTACAATGCCTTTATGCCTAGAAATGCAAACTTTTTCGGATGGATGTCCTCCGAAAAATCCAGTTGATAAATTCGGAACCCTTGCTGTTTGCGTTGGGTAACGAGCCGCTTTTCGAGATCTTCGCCTCGCAGATACTCATAGTATTCCTGTTCGGTGAGGCCGAGATATTCATGGAGCGGTTTGTCTTCTTCCGGGCCGTTATGCCAAGCTTCAATGCAATCGTCAATGTGGTCAAAACCGCATTGGCCGGAAAGAAACTTTTCCTTAAAATTCAATTTACAACCCTCCTTATTCATCGCTTCTTTTTTCTTTTTTAAAGCGTACTGCCAGTCATCCACTCCTTTGTAATTGGGATTCCATGTAAGCCGTTTCGATTCCATCCCATATTTACGTGCCATGACGTAAATCCTGGAAGCACCTTTATCAATCTCTTTATTCCGGAATTTGTCCATGTCATGCGCTTCAACGATCAGCTTTGTACCGTTATGAGCCAGAACTGAAAAGACCGGATCAAGTTGACTGAGATTGTTGGCGCCGGCCACCGCTACGAAAGAGCGGTTCATCAGGTGATGGGCAATGTCCGCCTTTAGGATTCCTTCCGTCACATAAATCACCTGTGCAAAAGAATCTCCAATGAAGTGAACCGGACTGCCCGAAGTCACGCCCATATGCTTATTTATCGAGGAGAGCCAGAGATATTTCGTACCTTCCTTGTCTTCATCCTCATCTTCATCTTTAAAAGGAACGTCCAAGCGTATTTGCGCACCCCGGATCAGACCGTCCATGCCTCTTGCCGGAAGTAGTATCCCGGCAGTTCTTTTGTGAAACTTTACGGTCCACTTACCATTGTCTTTAAGATAGAACCCAGGAACACCCTGTACCATGCAGCCTTGATTTAATAGGCGTTGGGTAAGCGATAAGCACAGAGAAGGCGGGGGAGTGCTTTTATAGCCAAGGTGGTCAATTTGCTCGTCTGTCAGGCCTCTGTTTCGAAGATTTTTCCGATGGGAATCCGACAGGTGCAGCATACTCAATAGCAGGGTCATCGTCTGATGGATATCATGGATTCCCGCAAGTAGTGAGTTCTGGACAGCAGGCGGTTCCCTGGCAGTCTTTGTTTCATGTTCAGGTGCTTGACCTCCTGTTTGCAAAGTATCGCGGATTTCCCGATAGGCGTCTGATTTGCTTATACCATGTAGATTGGCGTAAAGAGCAAGCATCCCATCCCCTTCATTACAATAATTACACCGGTATACGTTTTTTTGCCGGTTGAGATTCATCTTTCCTCGTTTGTTGCAGAAGGGACAGTCAACATATACGCTAGTGCTGTTTGACATTAGATGTCTGTTTGACATTGGACGTCTGATCTGTAGCCGAAGAAGAGAAGCTACATCCATAATGTTAAATGGAAAGTCCTGCCGATAAGAAGCCAAAGGCATCACCTCCTTTTGTGGGATAGTTCATCCCATCATAGGAAATCAGCCCGCTTTTTGTTGCTGGGCATTTGCAAGCAGCAATTTGGCACCGGCCCTGAGAATATTATTCTCGCCGGGATATCCGTTAAGATACCATTTAAGGCTGGCAGGCCGTCTTTCCGCAACTTCGGATAAGCTCCAGCCATTGCAGGTTCCCACATCTACGACAACCGCTTCGGCTTCTTCCAGTGTCATCAGAGCACAAATTTCATCTACCGGCATATCGGCTGTATAACGTGGAGGCTCTGAAGCAGTGATAATGGTTTGGACTTCATCCGATTCTGCATTTTCAGCGGCATCCGGTACATCAACAGCCAGTGATTGCGCCGGGGTGTCTTCCATCAGCTGGGTAAGGGCATCAATGGAAAGTTCCATTTCCGCTTCCGCTTGCTCCTCCGTCTGCGCGGGGTTATCCGGCTCAATTGCCTCTCTTTGCTCTGAATTCTCCTTTGGATATGTGGTCTCAGAAAGATCCGAAGATGGAGTGTTTTCCATGACAGGGTGGCTATTTACGGCAGATGTTGTTCTCGGTATCACCTGCCCGGAAATGTCCGTTGGAGCAGAAGGCCTTTGTGGATCAGAAATGGCCTCTGCAGCCGTATTGTCAGTTGGTGTTTCTTTACGGGGGAGCTCAGAATCAGGCTTTTGGCTGACAGGAGAAAACTGCACGCCAAAGCCGGCATCGGTCAGAGCCTGGTCCTGCGCCGCGTATTGTGCACGTTCGATATACAAAGAGCCTTGTTTCTCTTTTGCATATCTCTGGGCAATAAAACTGGAAACCGGTTCCGAATCATTCTTGTCAAAAAAGATCTTTGCCTCGATGATGGCAATCTGTTCCGTGATTTTCAGTGCCGTCACCTTAATCCGTCCATTGGGGTGCACAAGCCGAAACCAGAGTTTTTTATACTTCAGGTCCAGGTCCCACCCTTCTTCCTGTGTAGCTTCCGAAATCTTCTTTCGCAGAAACTTCTTTGGATCAAATCCGGGAACCTTATTCAGCTCGGTTGCCGCGGGCAGATAATCGTACATTGTGTTGCTTATCATATTTGCGTTCATTGAAATTGCTCCTTCCATTTTAAATAATGTTTAAAGTTCTCCATACAAAAGATAGGCGATTCCTTTGCTGTGCTGGTCAAAGAAACGCCATATATCCTCGCGGTCCGTTCTTTTTTGAAACAGCCACCAGTCTTCTGCGAGCATAAGGCCGGATGGTGTATCCGCTTCGTCAAACGGAATGTCGGTAAGTTCTTTCCACTTTTGTTCCAGTAGTGTATCTGGAAATTCCTGTTTTCTGAAAGTCATCCTTCACCTTCTTTCATGGGATCCTTTTGCCCTCCGACTGTGAGATCGACATAGACTCGTTTCATACGGTTCATCCTTTCATTTTTTACATCACCACCTAATAAACAGAAAACATAGGCGTAATTCTTTGCACCTGTGACTCATTTTTATGGCAGGGTAGGGGTTAGCCGGCTTTTTTCTTCTCCTCCTGGAGAGCCTGGCAATATTGATCTATCCGGTACCCAAGCCATGT
Organism: Bacillota bacterium; assembly: GCA_023397905.1. Taxonomy (GTDB): domain Bacteria; phylum Bacillota; class Clostridia; order Acetivibrionales; family DSM-1351; genus Ruminiclostridium. Next base: position 25,472 of record JAEWSZ010000070.1, read on the forward strand.
GTTGCGTTTATCAATTTTGTTTTTGTGAATTGCCTTATACAAATACTTTATTTGCCCCACAAGGAGTACACGCTGTTTCGCACGTGTAATGGCCGTATAGACCAGGTTGCGGTAAAGCAGTATACTGTGCGCCGACAGAATCGGCATAATAATGGTACGGTATTCCGATCCCATGGCCTTGTGGACGGTCATGGCGTAAGCAAGCTCAATGATGTCGAGGGCAGTTGCATCATACTCCATTAACCGGGAAGAACGGGAGTCCGAAAACTCAATCGTCAAGGTAGGGTTTTTGCTGTCTGGTTGAATGGAACGGACAAACCCAACGTCACCATTTGAAATTCCCCTTTTGTTCTTAGTCTGGATGACACGGTCATTGACACGAAAGATTCGGTTTCCGACTTTCAATTCTGGTGTATCCGCCGAAGCAGGATTGACAAGATCACGAATTGCCTCATTAAGCTTTTCTGCCGAAGCTTCTCCATCTTCCCGGTACGGGGATAGGATCTGGACATTTTCGATGCCGACCTTTGCGATTTCCTCCAAATAGAGTCTTTGAATCCACATAGCCGCTTCTTCCTGCGTTTTGCATTTGATGAAATTAAAATCATTGCCATAGAAAAGCTCGGTATTGTTTTCTAAAATAAATTTGGCATTATGCGCAATAAAGCTATCTTTTGACTGCCGGAAGATCTCATCCAGTACGGTCACAGGTATCCGGCCGCAGGAGATGAATTCCCGGAAGACGTTGCCGGCGCCTACGCTGGGAAGCTGATTAGCATCACCGACCAGCAGGAGCTTTGTACCAGGCTTTAGCCGGGAAAAAAGCTGGAATACCAACCACATATCGGCCATGGAAAATTCGTCGATAATAATAAAATCGGCGTCAATGAGTTCTGTGCTGTTAAGATAACTATCCTCCTCATTGCTTGATATCAGGCCCATAGCGCTATGCAGTGTTTTTGCGTCGGAAATGCCTGTACTCTCAGCCATTCTGCGGCTGGCTTTTCCCGTGGGAGCGGCGAGCAGAAGCTTACCGTTTGCCTTGATTCCGCGGAATACATGAATCACTACCTGAAGAATGGTGGTTTTTCCGGTTCCGGGCGGCCCTGTGATAATACACAGATTATGGTTAAAAACCATATTTACGGCGCTATCCTGCTTTTTTGACAGCGTAATGCCAAGCTCTCTTTTTATATTAGCCAACTCCGATGAAATGTTCATGCGGTCGTCCGGTGCCTGCAGCATGATAGCAACCCGTCTGGCAACGGAATCTTCCATTTCGAAGCTGCGAGGCAGGTAAATGGAGCTTTTGCTTGCCTTTAATTCTCCGCACATCACTGTGTCGTAGAGCGCATCCGTAACTTCCCGTATCTTCACATGTATCTGAGGCAGAAGCTTTTCGTTTAAGAGGATCAGCGTATTTTTGCATAAAGCCTCAGTTGTTAAAAATAAATGCCCCTCTTTGTTATGGCTCTGGCGAAGAGCATAGAGCAATGCACCACGGATTCGCAGCGGATCATTAGGCCGGCAGATCGTATTCAAGGCAATATCATCTACCTTTTTAAAACCGAAACCTGAGATGCGGCAAAGCTCGTAAGGTTTTGTTCGCACGATATGAACACTGGCGGACCCGAACTCTTGATGGATTTTCATAGCCGTTTTCGGTGTAACCTTGTACGGTGCCAGATATGCCATCAGGTCGCGGAGCACACGACTCTCCATATAGGAATCCTTAATATCCTCTAGCTTGCTTTCCGTAATTCCTTTGATCTCCAGCAGCCTTTCCGGGTGCCGGTCCAAAATATCCAGCGCGTTCACCCCAAACCGTTCCACAATGGCATCGGCGGTTTTTTCTCCGATACCCTTGATAAGACCGGAAGCAAGGTAGCCTCTGACACCTGCTATTGTCTGCGGGACGATTTCCCGCCAATGTTCGACGGTAAGCTGATATCCGTATTTTGTGTCTTCCCATTCACCATCCAGTTCAAACTCCACAGCATCCGTCTGCGGCAGGCCGTAACCCGTCGCCGTGAAGCGGATGAGGTGGTCCCGGAACCGATATATACTCCGGGCTTTTTCGGGGATACTGGTATCGGCGGTTTTTACACGGATCACACAATATCCGTTCTCTGGATTACTGAAGATGGGTTTGTCATAGGTGACTCTATAGCTCACTCGAATCCATCTCCTCTGTAAAGTCCGACAAGAGGCCGCTCACAATCAGATACAAGAGCATCTGCAGCAAAAAATCATCCTTCTTTATATAAAGTTTGCCTTCTGCATAGCGTAAGACCGGTATACCAAGATCGGATGCTGCTTCCATTTCCATTGCCATATCAGCAGTAATTCGTATGCCGCAGACAACAAGCATGTCGCAGGTGGCAAGGGTACGAATCTTAAAATCCATGGCAAGCTTTCGTCTCTCCGGATTATTATCTTCCAGCAGCTCCGAAAGGAAACTTTGAATGGCTACCGCCCAGCAGTCTAGCATGTTTGATACTTCGGTTGCGTACTGTTTTGCCATCCGTATGTTCTCTTCAAATTCTTCAGGCGTTTTTGCATCGAGTGAAAAACAGATATAAGCTTTTTTCTTTTTCAAATTAAGCAGCCTCCTTTTTTGCCGATTTCGGCTTTACATTAAATCTGCGACTTTCCGAGACAGTGACAAATTGTTTGTACACCTCCGGATATTGTATCTCTAGCTTTGCAAGGTTCTTTTTGTCAATGACAGGTTTTGGAACCGGGTTGAAAGTGATGGCATAATTCACTCCGTCGATTACACAGGACGCGGAGCAGCGTTTGCCCATCTCATCCGCGATAATGCCTTTAATTTTTGTCATCTGTTCGCCAAGGCTCTTGACGTGTACCTCAAGCTCGCTCTTGATTTGTTGCAATTCAAGGTACCGTGCAATTTCTGCACTGCAGCGTTTCGATAACACCATCTCCGGAGTCTGTGGATCAGCGGCGCCAAAATGACGATGGACACTTTTCAAAATCAGATCGCCGTTTTCCGTATAGGGCGGCGGAACCTGAGCCAGTACGTGATTTACCCAGAAATTTTCCTCCAAGGCAATCAATTCTGACTCATAGGCCAAATCACGGTCGATATGGCGGATGATGACCTCCTCCTCGCTGTTCCCGTACAGGCAGCAGTAATAAACCCGGTCAAGGTTCATGACGGCCATATAGTGCCTGCCTTGCAGTTCATAATTTAGAGGAATAATTTTCTTTTTGTTGTCCCACCATTTATTTTTCGCGTTATAGTTTGTGGTTTTGATTTCCAAGATGGCAGTGGTGCCGTCCGGTAGTTCCACAAAAAAATCCACATCGGCAATCATAAAGGGATAGAGCGGATGGCGAAACATTTTTTTGATTTGATAGATGCGGTATCCCGTTCGTATATGGAATATTTGAGCTACCAAATCTTCGAGCAGATGCCCGACTGCTTTTTGCACCCAGTTGTCCTCATCGTCTATGGCCGAAACGATCCGAAGTTTGTCGTAGTAAAGATCTCGGCAGGTGGTAAAAGGGGAGACCCCCAACACTGCCGAGGCGTCACTGCCGCCAATACCTGTCCGGCGATATTCAAGCCATTCGGCTTCGGTCAGACCGGTGGTGTCTACAATCACCGCCGGCGTGTAGTTTAACTGTGGAATTGGCATAGATAGTCCTCCTTTTTTTGTTGTGGATAGGCCGTGACCGTGGCTGGTTCGGCAACCTCCATTTTTCAGTTACTTTCATTGTGAGTACCGCCTTTCATAAAAATATTTATCCTTCAAGCCATCCGGCTTTTAGGCAATAAAAAAAGCGAGAATAACGCACCAACCGGATAACCGGTCTTTTGTTCACAAAAAAATGTGAACCGTGGTCATTCTCGCTAAAGATGGGGCAAACCCCATAAAAATAAAAAATGCCAGAGTGTAGTCTGCCATTTAAAGGCGCAACTATACTGCTGGCACGGTATACAAACTTAACAACATGTGCAACGCGGACACATTTCCGCCTGACAAACCAAAAGGCTTGCAGTTCCCGGAGGGGATTACGCACAAAAATCAATTACACATTGAAGTATAACACTATATATAGTGATTGTCAAGCAAAATTACCCTATATGTAGATGCTGAGCTGGAATAAGAAATTGCTTGGTTCCATGGATTGGAAATAAGACAGATGGTCTTTGTGGTAATCGTTAATTCGATACAAAAAAAAGCCTATTGGGAACATCAAAGGCCAAATTCGGTAAGAGATAAAATATACTTGCCAAGTCAGGATTAATTTATAGTCGCATTATGAACAGCGATATAAAAGAATTGACTTAGGAGGTATAACTGTGCGAACAAGAGCAATACGAGCGAAAAAAATTTTATCCTTGTTGCTGACAGTTTTGCTTCTGTTTTCTGTTTTCCCGGTATCCGCATATGCGGAAGGAGTCACTCCGGAAATAACGGCAGCAGAGGAGGACGGTCCGGTAGATCAGCAGCAAGAGGGTCCTATAACTGACCCTGCAAATTTGCCGGAAGTAACAAATGGACCAGAGGAAATAGCTGGGCCGGAAGAAACAACGAATACAGAAGAAAAAACTGGGTTGGATGAAACAACGGATACAGAAGAGACAACCGAATCAGAGGAAATAGATGAACCGGAAGAGAACGATCTGGAGGAAATATCGGAAACAGATGGAACGACGGAAGTTTTTTTACCTCCCCAGGTGGAGTTGTTTGCAGAAAACGAGGCTGCTGACTTTCAATCATTGAAAGAAGCCATAAGCAATGCGCAGGCAGGCGACACCATTATTATTACTGGTGATATCGATTTTACAGGAACACTAATCATTGAAAAAAGCCTTACTTTTAAAGCGACAGAAGAAGCAGGCGTTCTTGCCTTTACATCAGCAGTAGGACGTCACATTGCTATCCCAATAGGCTGTGATGTAACCCTTACATTTGACGGAATCGTATTGAATGGCGCCGGAACAGGTGGGGGTATTACCGTTTCAAGTAATGCAGCTCTTACGCTTAAGAATGCCATAATATATGACTGCGCATTTTCCGGCAGCGGTGGAGGTATCTCAGTCAATCCAAATGGAAGCCTTATTATTGAAGGCGGACGAATAGCAGATAATAAGGCATCAAGTAATGGCGGCGGTATTTTTGGAACATTCTTCAGTGAAATCACGATTATGGACTGCCAGATCTCCGGCAATACGGCAATGGGTGAAGGAGGCGGCGGTATCGCTGGTTCTACTGTCAATATTCTAGTCAGCGGCAGTACAATTTCAGGTAATAGGGCAAAAGATGGAGGCGGTATTTACGGATATGCTTCCGAGGTAACCATTGCTGACTCTGAAATCTCCGGCAACACGGCTGACCACAACGGCGGCGGTATCTGGAGCAATGCCCTTGAGTATTTGACGGTAACAGAAGATGTTGTTTTCACGGGCAATAAGGCTTCCCAAGCGTTTCTTATGACAGAGGAAGGTGACATTGCCCTGCATGATGAAAAAATCAAGACAACCCATTTTTCCAGCCCGGACAATTTTCCTGACTCGTTTCGTTATGCCTATAATAACTACGATGTGGCCTATACGAATGGGACACCCTACGCGGCAGGAATGGTTGTTGTTCGTTACGAGGACGCCGGTGGAAATACGGTTGCACCTTCGGAAACCTATACCGGAATAGTTGGAGAATCATATACCATCACACCGCCCGTAATCCCTGGGTATTCGGTTAGGGAAGTCACTACGGGCCGGCCAACCTATACCGGGACGTATGCTCTGGAACAACAGACAATCGTATTCCGGTACATGGTAAAGAGCGGGGGTGCTGCTCATTATCTCTACTCATTTGGAATTCAAACGTCCAGGACAGTCACACCCATGGTAAATGCCGATTACATGGGCAATGTCATTTACTATCCGGACGCAGGTGATACCTTGACAGGATTTTATGATATGTATGTTTTGACAGCAGTCTCCGGGCAAAGCACCGATATCACATATTTCCCGGAAGATGAAAAGCAGATCTTAAATGGCCTTCCGGAACTGACTTTCGGTTTGTACGATGACGCAGCGCCCATGTCCGCAGAGGAACTGGCTGGATATGGTTATTGGATCACGGTGCTCTACTCTACTGATCACGGAGCATCGTTTACGGCGATTGCGCCGGATGACCTTTCCGATGTAAATGCGATTGGCATCCGACTTATTAAGGCTGATAATGCAACAACATTGGAAAGCAGCACCAACCCGTTGGTAATTACGGCCGAGTTTCCCATACGGATTGATACAGATCGTCTTACGGAAGAGGAAACCAATGGAGCTGCTGTGCTGGAAGGGTGGCGATTTAAAACCCCGAGCCAAATCCGCCCCTGTCCGGTAGGTGTTTTCTTGTCTTCTCCACGTATCAACGGTACCGTTCATCAGCAAGAACTGTCCGGTACAGATAACCTTAACTGGGCTTCGGCCGGCATTTTAGCTGGTCAGACGGTGGAACTGCTTGATGAAAACGGTCTTGTCATTGCAACGGCTGTGACCAATGAGAACGGGGAATATACCTTTGCCCATATCGGTACAATGGATAAATTACAGATTCGCATAACTACTGCGGATGGGGACGTATATTTTGAGGATGCGGATACAGGGAATTTTCAGCAGACGGATATCGTGTCCGTAGGCAGTATTACGGATATTGACCGCACCTTAGACCGTTTCCCCAATGTAACGTGGAAAACCAGCGCCGGCGACGTTGACACAAGTGCAGGGAACAGCCAGAATGCAAGGTTTATTGTCGTAACTCGGCTCAATAGTGTGCCTGCCATAACCTATACCGCTATCTTTAACTGTCAGGGAGGCAGTGCAGTGTCACCTGTCACCAATATCGCGGGCGGGAGCACCATTACCGCGCCGGAAAACCCAATCCGCGCCGGATACAGCTTTGCAGGCTGGTATAAGGAGTTATCTTGTGAAAATGCATGGAATTTTGAAAATGACACGGTAACAGACAATATTACCCTCTATGCCAAATGGACAGCTGCCACAAATAATGATGATAACAGCAATGATAACAATAATAGTAATAATAGCAGTAATCACGGTGGTGGCAATAGCAGTAATAACAACAGCAGCAACAGCGGAAACGATGGCAGTAATAATGGTAATAACAGTGATGGAGGCAATGGCAATAATAGCAGTAACAGCGGTGGAGAAAATGGAAGTAATAGCAGCAACGACGGTGGAGGTAATGGTAATAATAGCAGCAATAATGATGAGGGGAACGGCAGTAACAGCGGCAGCGGCGAAGAGAACAGCATTCTCGATGACAGCAGTAACAATGGTAGTGAGACTGGCAGCAGCGGTGAGCATAATAATGGCGATCCGAATCAAACGGATCCCCCATCTGACAACTCCACTGATTCCTCAAATTCCGGTGCGATCATGAAAGAACCGGATACATCGGAAGCAGGCGGTGATCTGGACGAAATTCCGAAAACAGGAGAAGCAGGCGTTTCGTGGGTATTTTATATAACTTTGATGCTGGTATCATTGATTGGGTTAAGTGTTCTTACCTGCAAAAAAGAACAGGAATAAAAAGTAGGGAAAGGCGGTAAGAAATATCATGGACAGACTCAAAAAAATTCTTATCGCCTTTTTCGGTTTTTTACTTCTGTACTCGGCGGTGCACCTTGGTCGTTACTTACTGGATTACCACAAATCTGAAACACAGATTAAAGAACTGGAGCAGCAAATGAATGCAGGGAGACCGGAATCAACACCAGCGATTGGGTCCGATTCTGTTGATACGAAATCGGCCGTACTCCCGGAGTTTGAAAGCTTGGTGTTGCGGAATGAGGATATCGTCGGTTGGCTGAAAATTGAAGATACTCCCATCAATTATCCGGTCATGCATACCCCTGAAGATGCGGAGTTTTATCTGGACCATGATTTTGACCGGCAAGAAAATAAAAACGGCCTGCCCTTTCTGGATTACCGGAGTAGTATAACGAAACCAACCACAAACTGGATGATATATGGACATAATATGAAAAATGGAAGTATGTTTCATGCTTTAATCAATTACAAGAAAAAGACCTATTACAAAGACCATCCTGTAATCCAATTTAATACCCTGTATGAGAAGGGAGAATATGAGATTATTTCGGTATTCTTATCAAACGTATATAAAAGGGACGAGGACGGATTTAAGTATTATCAGTTTATTCAAGCAGATACGAAAGAGGAATTTGATCTGTTTCTTCATAATGTGAAGCAGTTGGCCCTATATGAGACTGGGACAACAGCCCAATATGGAGATCAGCTTCTAACACTCTCAACCTGTGAATATTCAACAGAAAACGGACGTTTGATCGTAGTGGCACGAAAACGCTAACGTAGACATGGTTTAACCGGATTTTCATAATTAGAAGCGCGGTGGTTGTATCCTATGCAACTGCCGCGCTTTTCTTCGTTAACATCGGCATTTCGCTGAGAATCTCTTATGTTTTTAATTTTTTGAAACTCATAAATTGAGTACAAATAAATGCCCATTGGGTGCAAAATATGTCAAATGGTGCCTCATTAAATTTATATTTTATTTTATAAAACAATAATTTTGAGGAGAAGTGAAATGAAATTACAGATTACGACTGATTATGCAATTCGGTTAATAGTTTATTTGGCTCAAAATGATATGCAGGTGCTGACTGCAAAGGAATTGGCAAAGCAACTGGGCATTACCTACAATTATTTCCTGAAAGTTGTTGCGCGTATCAAGCAAGCGGGCATCATAGAGTCCATACAGGGTCCTGCAGGAGGCTACCGCCTGGCAAGAAGTGCCGAGGATATCACATTGTACGATATTATTCAAATTATGGAGGGCGATATCCGGATCAACCGCTGCCTGGAAGAGGACAAGTTTTGCAGTAGATACGCTGCGCCATTTTGTCCGGTACACAAAATTCTTGAGTCTGTCCAGAATGATTTGATTGCTTCTCTTAAGAGCAAACGGATCAGTGATATTGGAGAGTAGGGGGTTCTTTGAAGAAGATGAAATTAGCCGGGACAATTGCTGTCTGTACTTTATAAGAATACCCACGTTCATATGCACGCGCAATGTATGACTTGAGCAGACTTTTTATAGATTTTTGCTGCTAATTTCAAAAAAAAGTTTTGAGGATAAGTTCGGAACAAAAAAGACCTTATTCAGAACATTAGCAAACTGAGTAGCGCAAATAAATGGTAATTAAAATGAATAAGTCGAATGTAAGGTAGAGAGTTATAGATAATTCGCTGTTAATACAAGGTTTTTTTTTATTTATAAATAAGCCATGAGTATAGCTGATGATATATGACAACTATTAATCAACCGAATGAATTTGGATTGAAATTCTGTGAAGGAGTGGTAAAAATGAGGAATGGTTTAAAAAGTGTAATTTCTATAGCATTGGTTGCGATTATGTTGCTTAATCATCTTCCGGTATATGCGTTGGCTGGCGAACCGGATGTCACACAAGCGAAAGAAACCAATAGGGTAGAGATTGCAGTTGAACATCCACGAGAGAGCAGTAACGATGCTTTTGATTACGTCCTTTTTTCAGCATCTGAAAAGGAGTCAATGCATCTAAATATCGACAAAGTTAAAATTGTTGGAGATGTTTCTGCAAACCAGGAAATAGCACATTATGGAAGTTTTTTCACTGTGAATGGTATTATACGGGCCAGCGATAGGATTACGACAAACGGAACAAGCATGGTCTCTGGCACCACGACGGAAGTAAAGCCAATCAATCTGCCTAACTTGTATACTGAGGCTTTGCTTAATATACAAGATGGAGCAAACCAACTAAATGAGCCCTATAGTATTGAGGATTCCATAATCCGGATCTTTTCTCCGGTAATTGCCCCACAGATTAAGCTCCTAGCGGAAAATGCTGCAGATGAGAAAACGTCTGGAGATGCCGGGTATATCGAGCTCGCCTCCGGGATTTTGGCCGAGGGCGATATCAACTTGGCCGCCGATACACTGATGACACCGGGAGAAATGTATACTGCGATTATTTCTCATAATGGGGATATCACGATAAAAGCCAAAAACATCACCATCAACGGTTTGATTTATGCTCCAGGCGGAAAGCTCACGCTGGACTGTGAAACAGCCGTTATCAATGGGCGAATCTATGCGGATACTGTTGAGATTCAAGGGAATGCCTTTACTCTGAACAGTATGGACTATCATGAACGTATTTTACCGCCTCTGTTTTTACAAGTAGATACAGATACGCTGTCGCTAGACGAACAAACGGGAATTTATATGTGCGATGAGATACCCGAAATGCTGAGCGGCAGAATATTTAACCGATATGACATTTCTCGTATATCTTACGAAATTAATTCCCAAAACGGACTGAAAACCGGACGAATTACCGCGGCAGAAAACTGGAATCTGCAAATGCCGCCAATGGCTGTTGGAATTAACGTTATTCGTATTGTCGCTGAAGATACACATGACAATAGTGCGGAGCAGATACTGACTATTATTTATAATGGAAATGCGGAATCTTCATCGAGTACATTCGGTGACGACAATAGTGGAGATGTACTTGCTGAGAAAAAAGACCCAGAAGACATCTCCATGGAAACATCTGCGGAGCAGGGCATCTCTCAAACAGGAGACCTAGAAGAACAAGAAATCCCGGCAAATAAAGAATCAAAAGCTCCTGATGTGGTAGCCGTGACTGAACTAACGGGCAATATATCTAGCACCTCCCTGCACTATTTCGGCGATGTAGTGATTACAGGCTCCTGTAGTACATATGAAAGTAATCTTATAGTGGAAGGAGATTTGATTGTTGAAGGGAATCTGGATATTGCTTGGAAAAGTAATGTAGAGGTCATAGGTGACTTGTGCATACAAAAGCGGACAGAAGGGGGCAAGTATGAAGAAACAGCAGGATATTTGAGAGTATACACTAATTCAAAATTGCTGGTACATGGAGATCTATATACGCAAAGCACCAATGTGAATAACGGTTATATAACTAGCGATTCAACTCTTGAACTGAAAGGGAATTTATCACAAATAGGAAAAAATACATATTTCCGTGAAATCCACATTAGATCGGAAGGTACATTGCTGTTTACAGGAGAAGATGAACAGGAGATATCATTTGATCGTGTAGATGCTAATGCAATGCTCGGCAATATCATGGTGGCTAACGCCAATAACCGGCTCTGCCTTAATACACCGGTCTACGGCATTGTCCTACTGCATAACATTACGCTGACAGGCAAATACGGTTTTGTTACAGTACCAGGAATCAGTACCACCAATGGCTGCCTAG
>JAEWSZ010000011.1 GCA_023397905.1 Bacillota bacterium
CGCTTGTTGCCTTCAAGAGAGAGCTCCATGCTGCCGTCCGCGTTGCTCCGGACTTCGTTTCCGGCATTGCCGGACAGGGACGCTATTACTTCTCCGGCGGATTTTTCGTCAAAAGTAGTTGCAATTATATTATCTCCGCTGTATATGAGCGCCCGGTCATTTCCGCTGCGGTTCAAAGAAGCCATGGCGGACGTGAGGTCGTCAAAATCAAGCTGTGTCACCAGTACGGGAGTTTCCTCGTCAACATCCGCATTGTTTGAAGTGATGATCTTACGGATGATAAATACATTGCTGGGCAGACTGGAACTGTTTCCGGTGTCCTTTAAAAATACTATCCGGGGATAGGCGGTGGCCTGCAGCAATATTTTTTTCCAGCTTTCGTAGTTCAGACCCGGATACCTGGTATTGAAGAAATCCCGGCTTTTATTTCCGCCGGTATTGGACAGCACGTAGTCATACTGGGGAAGGTACGAGTAGGTCATTTGGATATACGGAGCTCCGAAAATTGCGTTCTGCAGGGTTTCAACCAGTTTATACTCCGCGAAGTAGTCACGTTTGCTGGTTGCAGCATACCGGACCAGATTCTGATTTTCGGCGGTCTTTTGTGTGAGAGTGATGGCACTGCTGAAAACCCGTTGGGTTTCCTGGGTGATATTTTTAAACATGAGCTGGTATGTTTCGTCAACCTGCCTGCTGATAAGGCTTAGAGATGTAATAGCCAGTATGATGGCCGTGATGGTGGGGATCAGCATGACAATCAGGAACGATCCCAATAAAGATGTAAAAAACCGCTTGGTGCCCATAGAGCGCAGGATTACTTGCTTTAGCCTCATAACAAACCTCGTTTGTAAATTGTACTTATTGTTCAGTTATAACTATAAATACTGGACAGATAATTCCGGAATCATATTATACTAAGGGATATGCTATCAGAATATGGAAGGAAAATCAAAGCGGAAAATCTTGTAAATCACAGGCCGTCATCTCCATACTCCATATGTCCCATTATACCGGAAACCTGTGGATTTGTCTACTTATGTAACCTGCTCCAAGCCATATAAGAACTGATTTTTTTGTAAGCCGGCAACTATATTTTAACCTTTTAAAAAAAATATTATTATGATATATTTGAATCGATCTTTATTAAATTTATGAGAGGCTGACGATGAAACTACTGAAAGTTTTAACAGAAGCAAGTAATAATATGAAATTAAAGACTCAGCTGTTGACATCCTTCGGACTGATATGCCTGGCTATCATGTCAATCGGATTGTTCATTACCTACAACCTGGTCACCGATATATTCAAAAAAAATAATGAAGAGTACACTCTGCAGATGTTCAGAAAAGACGAGACGAATATCACCAACCTGATCAACGAGGTTGACAAACTGTCGAAGCTGGTTTTTGTAAATGATGATTACCAGAAGTCGCTGGCGGGGAATTTCAGTACGGAGGTCGAGCGGGTGGAGACCCGGGTCAAGGTATTTGACCTGTTTTCAAACATTTTGAAAAACTATGATTACATAAATACCATCTATTCATACGGTCAAAATGGAGATGTGCTGGGTGTCAGCCAGAGCTTCAGCGATTTTCTCCTAGACTCGGACAGGGAGAGCAGCTTTTTCAGGTCGGAGCTGTTTAAAGAGATACAGGACTCAAAGAGTATGCTGATCTGGCCCGGAGTTTACAAGGAGAAAATTTTCAATTTCGAAAATCAAAGGTATTATGATAATATCAATGTTTTGCCGGCCATACGGAAGGTGAATACTCTGAATCAGACCGGAAACTCGGTCAATGTGGCGGCAAACCTGATAATCAACATAGACGAGAAAAAGCTGTCTGACATATATAACGACAACGACATAAGCCGGAAGTCACAGAAATATATCATAAACGACAGCGGAACAATAGTCTCGCATCCGGATAAGAGTCAGATAGGACATGCCGCGCCCATTGAAATGAAGTTTGACAGGAGCGGCCATTATGGGAGCTTTACAATAACCGATCCCACAGATACATACCACGTGGTGTATTATAAAATCAACGGCACCAACTGGTGGCTCATAAGGGAAGTGCCCATCGAGGTAGTTCTGAAGGATGTTTACATCATAAGGAATATTATCATCATTGTACTCCTGTCCAGCCTCACAGCCGTATTCTGTTTGTCGCTTTTCTGGATATACAGGCTGACAAAGCCGCTGAATTCACTGAAAATTGCCATGGGCTATGTTGAAAACGGCGACCTGAACGTGAAGCTTGACAAGCTTCCCAGAAATGAGCTGGGGTATCTGGGCAGCCAGTTCAATAAAATGACAAAAAGCATAAAAGAGCTGATGGCCAACAACATCACCATAGAGCGGGAAAAAAGGAAGATGGAAATAGAAGCTCTGCAGATGCAGATAAATCCACATTTCATTTTTAATACCATAAATATTATTAAATGGATGGCCATAATAGCCAAAAACAAAAATATCGAAAAGAGCCTGAATACCTTTGGGAACCTGCTGAAACCGGTATTCCGGGAGTCCAGCCCCCTGTGGACCCTTGAAGAGGAACTGGAATTTATTAAAAATTATCTGGAGATCATCAATTTACGGTTCGGGGAAAAAATAAAAATCGAACTGGATATACAGGAAGAGATAATGGATCAAAAAGTGCTTAAATTCATGCTGCAGCCTTTTATTGAGAACACCTTCACCCATGGCTTCGCCGAGAATTTTACACAGGTGAAAATAAAAATCAGCACTGGAATAATTGAGGACGAAATCCACATACGGGTCAGGGACGACGCCTCCGGCATCGGGGAGGAGCGGGTCAACGCCATCAATCAGGAATTGAGCCGGTCATTGTTTGACAGCAACAGGATGATAGGAATAGGCATTTCAAACGTAAACCGGAGAATAAAACTGTATTTCGGCGAAAAATACGGCATAGGCATTGAAAGCGCTCTTGACCGCGGTACTGAAATCCACATAGTCCTTCCTGAGGTCAAAGAGACCGGAAATTAATTTTTAAAGCTGAGGCTTCCTGATGGCAAATCAAATGTCCGGGAAGCTTTTTTTAAGCATATTAGTTTTTTGTCCAAAAAATCGTAAGATATTACAAGAATATTTTTGCACGCTTTTTTCTGAATTTCAAATGTACAAAATTTAATAAGTATTTGCATTCAACTGCCGGAGCAATTAATGTATCATTCAATTGTAAGTTCGCCGGGCTGGCCCGGACAACAATTTTCTCCACTCCTTATATGCCGAAATAGGTTGCAACATATTTGAATATACCTGGAATGCAGTAAAACAGAGATATTAAGTGTTATGTAAACAATAAAATACAATTCTCGGGAGGGATATTAACATAATGATTTCTGCTAAAAGGATCAAAAAAAGAGATATAAATCTGATAATATGGTGCCTGCCATTTATTGCGCTTGTAATTGCATTTTCCTATGTGCCTCTGTTTGGATGGCTGTACGCATTCTTTGATTATCAGATAGGAATACCGCTTTTCAAAAACCAGTTTGAAGGGTTCAAAAATTTTATTGAGATATTCAATTCCACAGGAGAAATATACGGTGTTCTCATAAACACACTGGCCATGAATTTCTTGAATTTGCTGGTTTCGCCGCTGCCGGTTATTTTTGCCATAATGCTCAATGAGATAAGGAATCCTGTATTCAAACGGATCACTCAGACGGTTACGACAATTCCGAATTTTATAAGCTGGATTATCGTATATTCTCTGGCTTTTTCCATGTTTTCCAGCGAGGGCGTCGTAAACCAGCTGCTGGATGCGCTGCATTCAAATATTACCGTGGACTGGATGAACAACATGGAGGCCACATGGTATTTCCAGACTGCCATAGGGATATGGAAGTCGCTGGGCTGGACCTCAATAATATATATAGCCGCAATGACAGGCATAGACTCATCGCTGTATGATGCGGCAAAGGTTGACGGGGCTGGATTTTTAAGCCAGGTGAGGCATATAACCATACCCGGAATAATGCCTACATTCATTGTACTCATGCTGCTGTCAATAGCCAATATGGTAAGCAGCAACTTTGACCAGTACTTTGTGTTTTATAATTCAGTGGTTGCGGAGAAAATAGAAGTAGTTGATTATTACGCCTACCGGATAGGCTTCATGATGAATGACTATTCTCTGGGAACTGCCGTCAGTGCCACAAAGTCGGTGGTCAGCGTCACACTGCTGTTTTTTGTGAATTATCTTTCAAAAATAACCAGAGGCGAATCAATTATTTAAAAAATAAATTGGTAAAGTACCATTCACGCCTTATCCGGCTCACGGTATGTGCGGGATTTAATATCATTGAAATTTTGTGAGCCAGAAAGGCTAATGATACTTTATGAAATCTATGGAGTCAATAGGGACTAAATTTTTCAGAGCTTTAAATTATTTGATAATGCTGATACTTATTGCGGTATGCGTATACCCCTTTTACTATGTATTCATTATCTCCATCAGCGACAGTTCATCCTTCGGAACTGTTTTCCTGTTGCCAAACAGCGTTGATTTTACCACCTACAGGGTCATATTCAATGACGGCGGCGTATGGAACGCATTGTTTATTTCAGTGGCGCGCACAGTGCTGGGCATGCTGGTGACATTATTTGTCTGCAGCCTTTTCGGATATCTCATGTCCAAGCAATTTTTTATGAAAAAAGTGATCTACCGTTTTGTCATAATCACCATGTATTTCAATGCGGGCCTGATACCGTATTACCTGACCATCAAAAGCTATCACCTGACGGACAATTTCCTTGTTTACATTATTCCGGGAGCGCTGTCGGCCTTCAATGTAATTCTCATAAAGACATTTATAGAGCAGATACCGCCATCCCTGGAGGAGTCGGCCTTCATAGACGGCGCGGGCCTGTTTCAGGTATTCACCAGGATAATCATACCGGTGTCAAAACCCATTCTGGCGACAATTGCGGTTTTTTCCGCGGTGGGGCAGTGGAATTCCTACATGGACAACTACCTGTTCGTACACAATGAATTGCTTCAGACCCTGCAGCTGAAATTGTATCTGCTGCTGACAGAAGCCCAGAGCATGGCCGCAAAAGCCGCACGTTCGGATTATACCGACATGAACGCACAGCTGACCCCGACCACTGTCAGAATGACCATAACCGTAATCACCACATTTCCGATCCTGCTGGTATATCCTTTTTTACAAAGATTCTTTGTAAAAGGCATTATGCTTGGAGCTGTTAAAGGCTGAGTACCATACGAGGCCGTGCGGATAAAAAATGATACCAATGGCGGGAAGGGAGGTGGCAGGCACTTTCGAAATTGGTATTTTCTATATAGATCATATATGGAATTTGTATTTTTTCACAAAATTATTCTAGGAGGTATTTTTATGAAAAAACTGGTTTCAACGGGTTCATCTGCAGAAAGACAAAAGAGATCCCCGGGCAGAACAGCAAGAATGAACGGCCTTTTGATCCTGTGCGCCGTGCTTATTGCATTTACAGGCTGCGGAGGCAATAGCGGGAGCAATAACGGGGGTTCTTCCTCCGCAACACAGACCGGCCAGACCACGGCTTCGGCAAGCGGTACAACCATGGATAAAACGCCGGTAACACTGAAAGTCCTGTGGCCCGGCAGCTTTGAAAATCCCGGAGTCCAGGAAACATTGGTGGCAAAGGAAATTGAAAAGCAGACCGGCATAACGATGGATCTCATCGTCGATAACAACAATGAAGAGAAGCTCAAGCTGTACGTGGCTTCCGGAGATCTGCCGGACATATGCTTTGCAAATAACAACAGTACGGTAAAGAAGAGCCTTCTGGTCCAGAGCGGACTGGCAATTCCTTTGAACAAATATCTGGAATCAAACGGGAAATATATACTGGATAACTACCAGATTCCCCTTGAAAATTCCAACAAGCTTATTAACAACACGGACGGGAACTACTACTTTCTCCCGTATAACGTAAACCCCGAACCATATCAGAAGCTCGATTTCAGGCCGGGTTCGGTAGCTTTGAACCTCCGCTGGGATTATTACAAGGAAATGGGCTATCCTGAAGCCAAGACCATAGACGATTTTCTCCAGGTTATGTCGGATATGCAGAAAAAGTTTCCAAAAGCGCCTAACGGGAAAAAGACCTATGCCTTTGCAGGATTCAATGACTGGGGTACATGGGGATATTATGTAACCAATATGTATTATCTCGGTTATACGGAGGTCACAAATGCCGTATTCAGCCCTGACAAGGAAACAATACACTATAGATTTTCACCTGAGGGGCCATTCTGGGATTCTGTAGAATTATACTACAAGGCTAATAAATTAGGCCTGTTCGATCCGGATTCCTTCACCATGAAATACGACAATTACGTGGAAAAGGCCAGAAACGGACAGCTGCTTACAATAGGAGCTTCATGGATAGCAACTGACGCCAATACTTATATACAGAAGGACACAGGAACCGACAAGGGCTTTGAACCCGTTCCCTTCGAGGCCTTCCCATATTCCTGGGCACATTCCAATACGCAGTCAAAAGCCGGATACTGGGATAACATGGCATTTATATCCAGCAGCTGCAAAACCCCGGACAGGGCAATGGATCTTTTGAACTACTGCAGGACCTATGAGGGATCAAGACTTATTCACAGCGGTATTAAAGGAACTCATTGGGATGTTATAGACGGAAAACCTCAGATGATAGATTCCTTTGTAAAGGAAACAAAGGCAGATCCCAATGTGAACAAGGAAGCAGGTATCGAATTGTATACTGTTCTGGCAGGCTATGAAGGAGCCGCCATAGATCCCAATGACAAGAGTTTGCTTGCACTCCAGTCTACAATGGATCTCCAGAAGAAATTTGCCACTCCTCTGGACAATGATTTCAGCCAGCATTACAACGCCACCTTCCCCGGAGAGGTGTGGGACAATATGGTGAAGGCGGGAACTGCCAAGCTGCCTGTTGCCAACATATACTATTCCGCATTTGCACCTACGGAAACTGATGAAATTAAAAAGATCCACACACAGTGCGAGGAATATTTAAAGAAAAATGTTTCAAAGCTGATACTTGCCAAGAGTGACGAGGAATTTGCAAAAGCCAAGGATCAGATGATAAAGGATATGAACAAATATGGGCTTGAGAAAATGGATGCATGGTACAATCAGCAGATCGCAGATTCAAACGCAGCATACGAAAGCCTCATGAAATAAAACCGGTTTTGTAATAAAGGGATTGCTGTGAAATAGTAAATTCATATATGTGAAGTTCAAATCGTACCCGCGGACAGGCATAAAATACTTTTCACATATATTGGATTTGATTAGTTTGCAGCAATCCTTTTTTATCTACACTCGGAAGGAGATAAATATGGATAAGCATAAACTTATAGAAAAGCAGAAGTGGTTTGTAAATCTGAGACTGGGCATGTTCATACACTTCAACAGCGCCACGTTTCAGTTCAATGCGGGGGATATAATGGATTGGGATTTTGACCATGAAAATAACGGGGCCGATAGAGAATTTCCCTTTAACCCCGCGGACTGGAATCCCCAAAGGCTGGACTGCAGGCAGTGGACCAAAGCGGCTGAGGCAATGGGGGCAAAATTTGCCGCATTGACCGCAAAGCATCATGAAGGTTTTTGCCTGTGGCCCACAGAGACAACGGAGCACTGTGTGAGAAACGGAAAAGTTAAAAGGGACGTTGTGAGGGAATATCTGGAAGCCTTCCGGGAAAAAGACATTATTGCGGGCCTGTATTTTTCCATGCTGGATCTGACCAGGCAGATAAACAGAAAGAAATGCACAAGAGAAGATGTGGAATATACGAAAAAACAGCTTACCGAGCTCCTTACAAATTACGGAAAGATACCCTTCATTATCATTGACGGATGGCAGGCGGACTGGGGCGGGCCCTCCTATGAAAATATGCCCTATGAGGAAATAAACGACCATGTAAAATCACTCCAGCCCGACTGTATGCTGCTTAACATAAGCTGTGAAAGCAATCTGAAGCACACGGAAGTGGTATTCTATGAAAATGCGGCGGGACAGGAGGTGGAGGATGACTTTTGGGGGCCGGGGGCATCCTGCAATATTTTAAACAACTGCTGGTTCTGGAGAAAAACCGATCCTGAGATGGAGCTGAAAAGCGCCGGCTGGGCTGTTGACAAAATAGTCGGAATGAACGGGCACAATGTTACCTTCCTGCTCAATTCATCCCCCAATACTGACGGATTGATAGACGACAATTTTATGAGGCGGTATGAGGAAATAGGAAGTCTGTATAAAATGCCGCGGGAGCTGTCTGAACTCCCAGCAGGCTGGTTAATGGAATAACTGTGCGCAAAAATGGAATTTACACAATTACATGTGAGTATATACAACTGTTTTTTTATTGTTTAAAGTGAAAGCGAGTGTGTGATATAAATGGAAAATAAATTTTATCTGATCGCCAACGCCCATATCGATCCGGTATGGCAATGGCAGTGGGAAGAGGGCGCAGCCGAGGCAGTTTCCACCTTCCGTGTGGCTGCCGACCTGTGCGAAGAGCATGACGGCTTTGTCTTCAACCACAATGAAGCCCTTCTATACCAATGGATAGAGGAATATGAGCCGGAGCTTTTCAAACGCATTCAGCGCCTGGTGGCCGGCAAGAAGTGGCATATAGCAGGCGGCTGGTATTTGCAGCCCGACTGCAACCTGCCTGCCGGTGAATCCTTTGTCAGGCAGATATTGACCGGAAATATGTATTTTTATGAGAAATTTGGGGTAAAGCCCACTACAGCCGTTAATTTTGACTCCTTCGGACACAGCAGGGGACTTGTGCAGATTATGAAAAAGGCCGGATACGACTCCTATGTGTACACACGCCCGGAACAGAACCAGATGGAGGTACCCCATGAGTTCCAATGGGTGGGATTCGACGGTTCCCGCATCCTGGCCCATCATTCGGAATCCTCCTACCAGTCTGAGGTCGGCATGGCCGGAGAAAAAATAAGGCAGGATATTGAAAAGCCGGAGGCAGGAATAGTCCTGTGGGGAGTGGGAAATCATGGGGGCGGGGCTTCCCGGTCCGATCTGGCCGCCATAGAGGCCATGGCGGAAGAACTGAAAGGCCGTGGGATACAGTTAATACACTCTTCTTTGGAGGAATATTTCAGTGAAAAGCTGCCTCGCTTTGATTCCTTTCCGGAAGTGAGAGAAACGCTGTATCCATGCATGTTGGGCTGCTATACATCCCATATCCGCATCAAGCGCAGGCATCGCCGGCTGGAAAGCCAGCTGCTGGCTGCGGAAAAAATGGCTTCCCATGCGGCTTTCCAGGGCTTGCTGCCATATCCCGAGCATGAGCTGGAAGAGGCTCTCAAGGCTTTAATGTTTTCGGAATTCCACGATGCGCTTCCGGGCTCCGCCATCCAGCGTGCTGAGGAAGATGTGCTGCAGCTTCTGGCACATGGGCTCGAATTGGTGTCGCGGGTCAGAATGAGGTCGGTTATGGCTCTTTCCGCAGGGCAACAGCCATCGGAGCCCGGCGACATCACTTTGATGGTGTACAATCCCCACCCTTATGCGGTGAAGGGCATATGGAACGCCGAAGTACAGCCGGTACGCCCTTTGTGGGGGATGAAATCCTGGTCTCCGGTCCTGTACCAGGGCGGCAGGCTCATACCGTGCCAGACGGAAAAGCCGGATACCAATTTTATAACTGATATATGGCGCAAGGCAGTTTCATTCGAAGCGGAGCTTCCGGCTTCATCAGTCACCAGGATAGTATGCAAGGTACAGGAGCAGTCCGGCATCCGGATTCCGGAATTAATCGCCAAAGATGGTATGTACCATTTCAAGACTCCGGAGCTGGAAGTGTTAATCAATGAAAAAACCGGGCTTATGGACAAATATGCCGTAAACGGCAGGGATTATCTTAAAACCGGTGCCTTTGAAGTTCTGGTGATGAAGGATACCACAGGCTCCTGGGGCGCGGCTCCCATGTCCATACGCGAACTGGAAGGCCGGTTTGCCCCCATGGATCCGTCAGCCTGCGCCTACAGGGCTACCGGAGGTGCGGCAGACAGCCTGCCCGCCGTCCATGTAATAGAGGACGGCAGTGTGCGGACCATAGTGGAGGCGGTATTCCAGTATGAAAATTCAGTATTATGCCAGCAATACATCCTTCCAAAGCACGGAACCGAGGTACAGGTAAATTTGAGGATTTACTGGAATGAGCCGGAAAAAACGCTTAAACTGGCTTTGCCCACCACTCTTGACGGCAAGACATTCCTGAGCCAGACCGCATACGGCATAAACCGGTGGCCGGCCGACGGAAACGAAGTCGTGACCCAGAAATGGACTGCGCTGGTGGATGAGGCCGGACAGCAGGCCCTGACAGTGCTCAATGACTGCACATATGGGGCCGACATGCAGGACGGTGAGCTCCGCATATCCCTGCTGCGTTCTTCGGGATATGTGGCCACGCCAAATAATGACGACACCAGCCGGCCAAACCTGGCGCCGGACCGCTTCACTCCCCACTGTGACATGGGAGAGCAGGTCTACAACTTCAGGCTCAATGCCGGCGGCTGCGAAGAACGCATGAGTTCAGTGGAAAGGGAAGCACAATTGATGCACGAACCTCCGGTGATACTGCCCTTTACCCCTTCAGGGGGCGGAGAAGTGCCCCTCCCGATGCTCACGCTCTCAAACCCGGGCGTGGAGCTGGTCACAGTGAAGCGGGCCGAGCAGTCTGAGGAGTATGTCATACGGCTGTTTGAGCCCTGCGGAAGACCACAGGACACCATTATCAGTCTGCCCGCCTTGAATATCGAGCAGAAAGAACATCTGGAGGCTTTTGAGATACTGACGCTAAAAGCGGATACGGTGAACAGGAGGCTGGTGCGCTGCGATTTGCTGGAAGGCGCTATACCGCTGTCCTCTAAATAAATATTGTGACAAAACGGCACGATCAGAAACGGAATAAAAGGTGAGCTCCGGGTTCACCTTTTATTCCGTTTTTGACCTGTGCCGTTAATTTTTCAAACCTTCGATAAATATACGGCGCAGGCCTTTCACTATACGCCCTGCGTCAAAATCATGCCCGTCCAGATGCAGGTCCACATCATGAAGGGCAGATAACAGGGCCTCAACGGTATAGGGGATATCCACGCCTGAAATCTCTTCCCGTTGTTGGGCTTCATTCATTAACGCCAGGCATGTCTCACGCATCCACTGATACAGGGGCGTCTGCATTGGGCGGTAACCCAATATGGCCCGGCTGACGGCACAAAGCCACGGGCTTTTCTCTTCCAGGAAAACCACGAACCTTTCCACAACATGGTGGAGCCTGTCAAGCGGGGAGGCTCCCTGATTCTGCTGCAAATATCCGTTGAGCTCATCAAACATGGGCCGGCACTCGGACTTGACTATCTCAATGCAAATATCCCCTATTTCCGAATATCTGCGGTAAAGGGTTGCCTGCCCCACACCTGCGGCTTTGGCGATCTGATGCATGTTCACGCCTTCGGTTCCATGATTTTCTATGAATAATTTTCTGGCCTCGGACAGAATGCGCATTCCGTTCAGCTCTTCTCTTGTAAGTTTTGAAGTTTCTACTTTTTCAGCCATTTGAAAAATCTCCTTTAAAAATAATGCTTTCAGGCCCGCCCGGTTATAAGGTCAATTACGCTTAAACCCTTCGCCTTCAGCCGATAACAATTGATTTTTTACATTCCCTTGACAAACGGACACATTGTCCGATATAATAAAAAACAGAAACGGACACATTGTCCGATTTCATTATAGCACAATTAACGTTAAGTATGCAAGGAGTTTGAAGCTCTGGGAATTTTAAATAAAAAGAAGGGTGATGATTGATAATGGTTAAAAAACTGTATTTTTTGCCCGCCGGTTCCTGTTTCCTGGACCAGTCGGCTGTTAATGGCAAGCTTCCGCCGGGCAGACTGATTGAAATGCCCGTATGGTGTTTTTTAGTGGAGACGGAGGAGGGGCCGTTTCTCATAGATACCGGTATGCCGGATCCCTTTGTGAATAACCCCGGCTATTACAACGGGACCCGCAGGGAAGGCAGGCTGGTTCCCAACATGACTGAGGACGACAGGATAGTGAATATCCTGAAGCGGATGGGATATCAGACCGGCGACATTCAGGCGGTCATAAGCTCCCACCTGCACCTGGACCATTCCGGAGGGAACGGACACTTTCCGCGGACGCCTATCATCATACAAAAATCCGAATTTGAGTCCGCAATGGGAAACGATGATTACTCGCCGTATGAGTGCCGGCTCCCGGATCTGAAATATCAGCTGATAGAGGGGGATTATGAACCGGCTCCCGGCATACGGATACTGCACACCCCGGGCCATGCTCCCGGCCATCAGTCTGTGCTGGTAAAAACCGAGAAAACCGGATATGTGCTTTTAACGCTTGACGTGGCTTACAACAAGGAAATATTTGAAAACGACCTTCCGTTTTTGTCCGCGGATGCCCGGATGGCTTCAAAATCTATCCGGAGCCTGCAAAAGCTTGTCCGGGATGTTAAGCCGGAGGTGGTGTTTTTCGGGCATGACGGGGAGCAGGCCAAAAACTGGAGGACGCTGTATCCCGATTTTCTGTAGAGGTGAATGTAGAGATGGAAAATAAACCGGCTTTCTTATCAGCAGATGACCGGAAGCTAATCGGCACTCTCTGCCTGCTCATAGTTTTCGGCAATATAAATATTACAATGTTCAATATGGCTGTCCCTTCCATATCCGGGGCGTTTTCACTCTCGTCTTCGCAGGCGGGCTGGATAATGGTGGGGTACAGTATAGTAATGGCTGTGGGGGCGGGCACATACGGCAAATTGTCGGAAAGCTTTTCCGTCAGAAAGCTGTGTACCATTGGCCTGCTGCTCTTTGCCGCCGGCTCTCTGACAGGATTTTTCGCCCCTTCCTTCAAAGTGGTGGTAATAGGGCGCCTGATCCAGGCGGCGGGAGCTTCCTCCATTTCGCCTCTTTCCTATGGGATCGCGACCCGGTTTTTTGAAGCAGGCATAAGGGGCCGGGTCCTGGGCGTATTATCGGCCACCATTGCTTTCGCCTCAGGATTCGGTCCCGTACTGGGCGGATTTATTGAGGAATACGCCGGCTGGCGCGCCCTGTTTCTGGTCTCTGGCCTGTGCTTGTTCCTGCTTCCCCTTGTATTCAGGTATATACCTGTTACGGAGCGCCGCCATGAACCTTTTGACATCGCCGGAATGGTGCTGTTCTCGGCGGGGATGGCCTTTATCATCGCCGGAGTCACGGTAAATATCCTGCTATGGGCTGCCGGACTGGCGGCACTTGCCGGTTTCTGGCTCCGCATTAACAGGACGGAGCGTCCGTTTATACCGGCGGAGCTGCTCAAAAATACCGGTTACCGGAGAATACTCTGGATCGCCTTTATAACCTTTTTGTGCAATACCGGGCTGACCTTCGTACTGCCCATAATCATGAAAAGAGTTTTCAGCATGCAGACGGGGAAAATCGGCCTGCTGATGATTCCGGGTGCAGTCTCGGCGGCATTGCTGGGGCCGGTGCTGGGGCGCTGGTGTGACCGGTACGGAAGTTTCCGCATACTCATGCTTTCACAGAGGCTTGTGGTCCTGGGCTTTGTTCTGCTGAGCTTTTCAACAGGTTTTCTACCGCTTGTAACCGCCTTTCTGATCATCGTCCCGGTACTTGGATTTAACGGACTGCTGACCGCCGGCGGAAAATTGATATCCATGACGTTGAAACAATCTGAGATGGGCATGGGAATGGGCGTTTTTACGCTGGCCTATCTTTTGGGCGGAGCCTTCGGTCCCGCACTGACCGGGCGGCTCATTGACCTGAAAGCGCCTGTATGGACTGCCTATATTGCTCTTGCGGCTATAGGGGCATTGTCCTTCATACCAGCATTATTGTCAGGGAGGGCAAATGCTGTAAATAAATACCGTAAAAAAAATATACAAGGAAAGGGTAAATACCCATAAATAATGTACACGGTTTCATCCAGGCGCACCAGGCATATGCGGAATCCGGCCGGATTGATGTTCAATCTGAAGCTCATGCTTGTTTAAAGTATGCTAATATGGTATTCTACATATGAAATAAAGCAAAAAAGGTGGAAGCAATGAACATTGAATTGATTGCTAAAAAAGCCGGTGTCTCACGTGCAACGGTATCAAGAGTTATAAATCATTTTCCAGGAGTGAAGGAAGAGACCAGAAAAAAAGTTGAAGCCGTAATAAACGAGCTGAATTATATTCCCAGTGCGGCGGCAAGGTCGCTTGTCCGGAAAAGGAGCAATATTATAGGCGCGCTGATTTACAATATCACGCAGCCCTTCTGGGGCAATTATATATCGGGGATAGAGGACGGCGTGGCAGCTACAAGCTATGGGCTGTTCTTTGCCAACAGTAAAAAGCACCAGACCTTCTGGGACTATCAGAAGACCTACAAGGACAACCTTAAAAATCTTGTAAGCCACGGTGTCGACGGTGTTATAATGACATTGCTGAACGATCTTGAGAAGGAGGATATCGACTTTTTAGAGAGCGTTAACATTCCCTATATAGTTATGCAGAACTGTCTGGATGACCCCAGGATCGTAAGTGTCAACGTGGATAATGTAAAAGGCGCCTATGATGCGACAAACTACTTAATCGGCCTGGGGCATAAATCCATAGGACATATAACGGGCCTGCTGACCAGCGGCATAGGAAAGTCAAGGCTCCAGGGCTTTTCTCAGGCAATGGAGCATGCCGGGCTGCAGGTGGCCCCGGATAATATCGTTAACGGCGGACACTCCTTCAAGGACGGGTACTGGGGGATGAAACAGCTTATGGCCCATGACAACCCTCCCACGGCAATCTTCTTCGGAAGTGATGAATCAGCCTACGGCGGGATATATGCCGCCGGTGAAATGAACATACGTGTTCCGGAGGATGTGTCTATAATAGGCTTTGACGGAATCAGGGACACCTTTGACCATTCCGCCTACCTGCCGGTTTTGACCACAATGAAGCAGCCCACTCATGAAATGGGGAAAATAGCCGCTGAAATGATGGTTGCATGGCTGGACGGAGAAAGGCCAAAAGAGCCCACCATAATAATGGACGCAACGCTTACGGAAGGGAAGACCTGTCTTCCTCCGAAAAAATAGTGCTATAAGTGTTTTAAAAAGCAAAAGGAAATGCCTGCGGATGTTATGATTTCATCCGCAGGCATTTCCTTTTGCAGTCTTTTCATACGATTCATCATAATTACTAAAATTGACATAATAGAAAAAAGAAAAATGTACAAAATATTCAAAGAATGGTGTTGACAAAACGCATTTTCAATGTATAATTGGAATTAAGGTTGAAATGAGAGCGCTCACAAAAAAACATATTCACATAAAATTACAAAGATTCATAAGCATTGCAAATTATCTAAAATGTGTAATAAATTTACAAAAACCAATGGGTATTTGTGCACATTACACACAAAAACCGGGAAAGACCGGTGCAAATGAATCGGGTATTTTGAAACAAATATGAGAGCGATTTCATTAATGCAGACCTTGTACAATATACGCCATAAAAATAATTTTCGAGGAGGCTATGAAGAAAATGAAAAAGAGGTTATTATCAATCGTTCTTGCAGTTTCCATAATGCTGCCCCTGGCCGCTTGCGGCAGTTCCGGCACCGCGGGAGACACATCGTCCCAGTCAACTGCCACAACCGGTACGCAAAGCAGCTCCGGCGAAGCAAAGAAACTTACCGTATGGACAATCGTCAAGAACGAAGCAGCTACAGCAGTTATAAATGATGCGGTTGCTAATTTCAAAAAAACCAATAATGTAGATGTGGAAGTTCAATATTTCGAAAACGATCCATACAAAACAAAATTAAAGACGGTTATGGGAAGCGGCCAGGCTCCTGACATTTTCCATTCATGGGGCGGCAGCTGGCTCAAGCAATTTGTAGATGAAGATCAGGTACTGGAAATCACTGATAAGACAACTGACTTCAAATCCCAGCTTTCAGAAGCAGCATGGGATCTTGATACTTTTGACGGAAAAGTATACGGAGTTCCGTATGTACTTACAGGTACCGTAATCTACTACAACAAGGCTTTATTTGAAAAATACGGACTTACATTCCCGAAAACCTGGGATGAAATGCAGACTGTTGCAAAGACTTTCAAAGATAATGGAATAATACCTTTTGCAATGGGCAACAAGGGAGCATGGCCCGGAGCTATGTACTACATTTACCAGTACATCCGTTTCGGCGGTAAGGATGCTATAATTACCGGACTTGAAGACAAAGGAAATGGCGTATTTGATAAAGATGCATTTATAAATGCCGGAAAAAATATTAAGCAGATGGTTGACGAAGGCTGGTTCCCGGCAGGTACTAACGGAATAAACTACGATACCGGCGGAGACCGTATGCTGTTCTATTCTGAAAAAGCTGCCATGATGCTGCAGACAGGAAGCATGAGTTCTGCCGCTAAGGACGAAAAACCTGATTTCTACAATAACAATCTGGCGGTTGCTCCATTCCCCACAGT
>JAEWSZ010000024.1 GCA_023397905.1 Bacillota bacterium
TTTTTAAAAACCCTGGCGTTATTGGTTATTACCTCGCCCACCTCGCCGTTTCCCCTTGTGACGGCTTTGACCAGATTTCCGCCCTCATAGGTCAAAACAATTGTAAGGCCGTCCAGCTTCCAGGACAGTATTCCCTCCTGCTGTTCCAGCCACTCCTTCAAGGTGCCCACATCCTTTGTCTTATCCAGCGACAGCATGGTCCTTTCGTGCCGTTCCTTGGGCAAATTTGAAAGTACCTCATAGCCTACGTGGATAGTGGGGCTGTTGGACAGCACTATCCCAGTTTCCTTTTCAAGCTTCACCAGCTCGTCATACAGCCTGTCATATTCTATATTGGGCATGATTTCCCTGTCTTCCTGATAATATGCCCTTCCTGCTTCATTCAGCAGCTCGATTTTCTCCCTCATCGCTTGTAACTTGTCCATCCGCCGGATTCTCCTTACGTAACTGTTTTTAATAAATATGTGACACCGCTGTTTCTATCTCCGAGCCGACCTGCCCTTTCTTTTAAACACTACGGCATATACTGCAATTATGGCTATGACAAGCCATATTACACCCCAGACAACCGCCGGGATATGTGTAAGCCTGGCCAGCTGCACCGCATCCGTCACAGGCATTTTCCCAAATTTGAACAGTCCCAACTGGTAATTTATCTGCATCAATACCGTATCCACAAATGTATCGTAAATCGCATAAGTAATACTGCCTATGCCAATGATCTCAATCACCCAGTCATGCAGGCTCTCCTTCTGGATCATGTACACGATGAGCGCAAAGATGGCAAATACCACGGAATAGAGCATCGTAAAGGAAATAATACCCGAATATCTGAAGGTCACGATAAGGAATACAATGGCAATAAATCCGATTATGTATTTTTTTATCCGCGTTCTCTGAAGCAGCAATATGCATATTGCAAAAAATACGCTTCCAAGGTATCCGCCGTTTGCTATAAGGAAAGCCGAAAACCAGTCTTTGGGAAGAGAGGTTACGTATCCGCCTTCATTGAAATAAATACTGAGGCCGGTTATATTGCTTCCCGTTATCAATGCCATAAAGGCGTGGCCAAGCTCGTGCAGAAATACGGTAAACAGCTTGATCGGCTTTATTATAATAGTGTTCCATAAAGCCATAAGCGCAATAAAAATGATGATAAATCTCCAGCTCTGCTTCATATTATTCTCCTGTATTAAAAACTGTCATACACTGTCATACTGAATAAATTATAACCTGTGGAAGCATAAAAGGAAAGACGTTCTGTTTTGAATTGAATATTGCCGGATTTCCGCAGCAAATATCTGCTGCAATGTATGAAAAGCCCGTGGTATGACAGTGCTCCAGGACAAGCTCCGGCCAATGGATATCCATTGACCGGAGTTATCCTCGAGCACTACTCGGAATCGAACTATTCAGTACATTGCACCTGACTTTATTTTGCGGCAATCAGGTAAATATTCAATTCAAATACTTATCCATATCCTGAGGCTTTATGCCGTCATGCAGGGCCATATTCAGACCGTTGGCAACCACCTTTGATACCCGGCTTATAATATCGTCTATTTCCTTCGGAGTGACTATCAGCTGTCCCACAAAGGGATTGAGCGCCTGCTTTATGAGCTCATATTTCTGGTCCCTGTCGATGTTTTTCAGAGTGTTGTAAAAGCCGGAATCCGCCGGAGCCTCTTTCATCAGGCTGTCAATGACCAGATCCATGGCGTCGTTTGTCAGTGTAGCGGCATCCACAACCGTGGGAACGCCTATAGCTATGACAGGCATTCCCAGGGTATTTTTGCTGAGCTCCATCCTCTTGTTTCCCACACCTCCGCCGGGAGCAATGCCTGTGTCTGCTATCTGGATCGTAGTGCTCACACGCTCCATGCTTCTTGCTGCCAGGGCGTCTATTGCAATCAGGGCATCGGGTTTTACCCTGTCCACAACCCCTTTTACTATTTCACCGGTCTCAATGCCCGTAATGCCCAATACTCCGGGTGATATGGCACAAACGGGCTTCACGCCTTCGTCCACATCCTCCGGAACATACTCCAGCAGGTGCCTTGTGACCATTAAATTTGATACTACCTTAGGCCCAAGCGCATCCGGGGTGATATTCCAGTTACCCAGCCCCACAATGAGGGTTGTGGCATTCTCCTTAAGCTTCAGCATTGCCCTCAGTTCCCTTGATATTGCGTCAACGGCTTTCTGGTTTATATCCGGATCGTTGTCCTTTAACTGCGGTACTTCCAGAGTAATGTAATTCCCCATGGGTTTTCCTATGGCAGACTCTCCGGTGGGAGATGTTATCCTGACCCTTGTTATTTTTACATCTCCATCTCCGGCATTTTCCACCGCCACGCCGGGGGGAGTCTTGTTTTCAGCCGCCTGCTCCCTTGCCTCGCTGCTGTTCATAAAAATTTCATGTGCCTCAATTACAAGATCTGTCCGCCTGTTGGATAAATTTATCATGATCATTTTCCTTTCGATAAAATTCTTTAAAATATTAAAGTTTTAAAAGTTATATAGTATTATTTCAAAAAGTGCGGATTTTTAGTAGTCCGTTGAAAATTTATATAAATCATGCCCGGACTGCGGAAAACAACTCACTTTTTCATTCAAGGGGATCAGAAAATTCCAGGTTTATGCTTGCATTTTAAAACCGTTCATGGTAAAATATCATCTGTTATGGGCAAGAAGCGGTTTAAACCGATTAAATATAATTGGATTTTTGCTCACGTGTTACGCGAATTTAGAATCGCAGGAGGTGAATAGTTTGCCAAATATTAAATCAGCAATAAAAAGAGTAAAGGTTACAGAAACAAAGACCTTAAAGAACACTATCAGAAAGTCAGCTCTCAAGACTACTGTTAAGAAATGTAAAGAAGCTATTGCCAGCGGTAATGGTGCTGCCGAAGCATACAAGACCACTACCAAGGCTCTGGATAAAGCTGCTGCTAAAAATTTACTGCACAAGAACACTGTTGCCAGAAGAAAATCAAGATTGGCAAAAGCCTTGAACGCAGTGGCAAAATAATACGACATTTTCGAATATTTTGTAAAAAACGAAAACTCAGGAGGAAACCTGAGTTTTTTTGTTGTGCCGCAATTTTTATAATTTGCTGATAGTGACGGTAAATATTTATATAAATATAATTCAATTCCGGCCATTTATTTTTTACATGTTGTCAATAAGTCCCATCCGCCTGAAAGCTCCCCTCTCCCTTTAGATAGGAGTCAAAAAATTTCAGCACCAGACTGTTCATCGTGTTGATAACATAATACTTGTCGGCTTTCGGCGCTTTGCCTATCTTTTCTACGGAGCCGCTTATCATTTTTGCAAGCAGAGGTGAAAATAGAGGCAGATCTGTAAGGCTCATGTGATTTGTGCCGGAAATATATATCTCATGGGCGTCGGGCGCCGTTTCCGCTATGAGCTTTTCAGGAAGCACCATATCCGGATCGGTTACAGCAGCAAAACCGTTTTTCATATCGTCCGTATAGATGCATAACAGCGGGACAGGATAAATATCATGATTGATGGTGTATTTTCCACCTGTGTAGTCCAGATACTCCCCCAGCATGCTGCCGTCCAGATCTATGACAGCACCAATATCGTCACGGTCTCTCCCAAGCTGTACGTCTGCCGCACCTCCCAGGGAATGGCCCAGCAATCCGGTTTTTCCGGTATCCATAAGCCTGTAGACCGCATCCGGAGAACCGCTCCGGACTTTTTCGCCCACAGTGTCAAGCACAAAATTAATATCTCCCGTACGGACTTTCATCCACTTCTTGCTGAGCTCATAGCCGGTCTTTTCGTCGTAGACGCCATTGTTTACATCAATCACTTCCTGCATAAAGGACCTGTCGCCTATGGTTATTTTCCCGGAGGTATCTTTGGTAAACAGGGAATGGTATGGGTGCTCAACGGAGCATACCACATAGCCGTTGCTTGCCAGTTCCATAAATGTGGAGAAATTGCTTTCCCCTATTCCAAAGGAACCGTGGGAAAACACCACCAGAGGGTATCTTCCGCCCGCATTTTCTGGATACCAGAATTTAACCGTGACCTTCCGGTTCTCGCCTGTATCATTAAAGGTCTCCTGTCGCCCGGTATCCGTGTATGTATATACCGCATTGGCAACCTTGTAGCCGCCTGTTACCGGCAGCTCCCTGTATTGGGGAAATACAAGGGCGGGAGTCACGGCCGCAGCCGTCAGAATAAGTATGGCGATTGCCTTCAGTACTGTTTTTGAAGGTTTATACACTTTTACCTTCCCGTCCCGTTTTTTTAACCGGGCTGCCAATATCAGGGAAATTATCCCTATAACCGCCCATATAAGCAGCAATACGAAAAGCAGCTCCCATCTGAAGCTCCACTGGATTACCCGGATCAGCACAAATACTGTAAATATACCTAATGCGCCGATATGAATCCAATTCCTTATTTTCTTATGATATGATTTTGTTATGATGCAGTACAGCCCGAATGAAAACTCTATGACTGCGGCAATAATGAGCGCTATTATTCCCATGGTGTTCTCCTTTCAGAATTCCCGTTTTATGTCGTTTTAACCTGGAACGAGGCAGGAATCCTGTGAATCCCCGCCTCATTTCCAGGCTTCATCATACAACACACCCGCCCGCATGTATACGGCGTTAACGGTATCCTGTATAAAAAAACAGGTAATGTGTCAGAAAGGAGCTGTAAGCTGCAGTTAACTTATTATTTCTTTTTATTTCTTTTTATTACTTTTTATTTAATTTCTTTTTCTATTCTTTCTGTTTTTCTGCCGGACATTCCTTCGTTTTGCCCTTAATCTCCCTCAGCTTTTTATTGATCCGGTGGGCCGATCTCCGGTCTTCGCCGAATGAAAGGAAACGGATTATTAAATAGAACACCGCAAGCTGAACTGCAAATATGCCGGTTTCCAGAACACCGGCAACCAAGCCCATTATGTTTGTAAAGGACAGCATGACAGCCTCCAGCACCACAAAATGGATTATCCCTCTAATGCGCATTTCTTTTTCCGAAAGTTCTTTGGGCGAATAAAAGATCAGGCTTGGCAAATCTCCTACCAGCGCGCATATCATATAGATAAAAATATCCTTCAATTCAAAATATTTTTCAGGCGAGAAAAAGTGGCGCAATATGGTAACTCCTATTACGATAATTGCAAATATGGCCAGATAATCCCTTATCAACTTTTTAATATAATCTGTCAATGTCATTTTCTCCCCCTATAAGCCCAATATTTTCTTCAGCACAGGCACATACTGCCTCGATACGGCCACCCGTTCCCCGTTATCCAGCCTGGCCTCAAATCTGCCGCTTATGGAAGGCCTTACATAAGATATTTTCGTTATATTTATTATACTGGATTTGGAGGCCCGGAAAAATTTCTTCCCGCCGCACATCTCTTCAAGCTCATAGAGCTTTTGCTTTGACTCGAACACCCTGTCCCTGCAATATATAAACACCTTGTTATCCACCGCTTCGAAATAATACACATCGGATATCCTGAGCCGGTGGATGTTGTCTCCGCTATAGCCGATCAGAACAGCGGTTTCCTTCTTTAAACGGTTCAGCAGTTTCAAAATATCCTCATCCACCTCATGGCACCGGATGATAATTTCCTCTTCCTGTTCCCTGCCTATTTCCTCAATTGATACTCTCATATCTTCCCCACACTTAATATAAAATCAGTAAAATAATATCAAATTATTATAATAGATAATACCATAAGCCATACGGTGATAATGCAATAAATAATGTTCAGAATATTATGCTCTGTTATATTTACACAAATTCCATGAACACCTGATTTGCCAGGTCAAGGCCAAGTCCCGTAAGCCTGACCCTCTCGCCGTCGGTCTCTATGAGCCGGTTTTTCTTAAGCTTTTCGAAGCTTTCCGCATATTTAACAAATATATCCTGATTGAACAATTCCTCAAATTCCGCTCTTGTAACCCCGCCTGTGAGCCTCAGCCCCAGGAACATGTACTCGGACATTTTGTCGCAGAAATCAATGGCGCACCGCTCTTCAACAGGCTTTTCACCCCTTGACAGGTAATCTATATATTCCTCCACGGAAGCCGTATTTGAAAACCTGGTGTCCTGGAGATAGGAGTGGGCTCCGGCTCCAAGACCAAGATAATCTATACATTTCCAGTAGGTCAGGTTGTGCCGGCACTGATAGCCTTCTTTTGAAAAATTCGACAGCTCATAATGCGCAAATCCGTTTTGCTTTAGATAATCAATGGCATAATGGTACATTTCCCGGTCCAGCTCATCCTCCATCTGGACCAGCTTCCCGCTTTCCAGCATGTCTCCGAACCGGGTTCCCTCTTCTATTTTCAGGCTGTAGGCGGAAATATGGGTAAGCCCCTGCTCCGTCAGCATCTTTAAGGTCTCCTTCCAATCCTCCATGGTCTGGCCCGGAATTCCGAATATGACGTCCGCGTTTATATTGTCAAAGCCAGCTTTTTTTGCCAGTCTGACACTGTTTATAAAATCCTCCGTGGAATGCCTTCTGCCCAGATACTTCAGCAGGTGCTCCTGACAGGCCTGCAGGCCTATGCTTATCCTGTTGATACCGTAGCCCATGTACGCCTGCAGTTTTTCCAGGTCCAGAGTGCCCGGATTGCTTTCAATGGTTGTTTCACACCCCTCGGCAATATTGAGGTATGTCCTGCAGGCCGAGAGGATTTCACCAATATATTTATGCTCCACCACCGAGGGAGTCCCTCCTCCGATAAATATGGTGTCTGCCATATTGTACTGCATTTCTCCATGGTAAAGTGAAATCTCTTTTTTCATTGAGCTGAAATATTCCCTTGCCAGCTCCAGCTTTCCGGCATAGGAATTAAAATCGCAATAGTTGCATTTGGAACCGCAAAAAGGAATATGAATATATAACCCCGCCCTATTCATAAGTGACATGACCTTCATCTCCTTTTGGAAATTTTTTATTTATCCCATATTTATAGTATCACAATGCCGCGGATAAAAGAACCGGAATCAGGAATATGGATTAAAACCATCAAGGGCAGGAATTAATAAGTAAAGAGAATAGTACTCCCGGACTAACTTGCAATCACTGAATTGCCTCCAAAACTATTGCATGTATTAGTAATGGTTCATAATAAACATATCCGCCGTCGCTTACATTCGCCATCCATGGAACTCATAGTTCGCTAAAATCCACATCGTGTGGATTTTCTGGCTCCTATGCTTATTCTTCACCAACTAATACATGTGCAATAGCTTTTAACCCGGCAACCCATTGATTACAAGTTGTCCTCGCGTACAATCCAGCATTCCGTATTTCTGCCTTTAAAGGTTTTTTTCCGTACTCCTGAATTCCTCAATAATGTGATATACTGGTCTCTGGTAAGACAAATTATTTTACTGCGGATGAGGAATATTCAATGACGAATACTATAGACAGTTCAAAA
This sequence comes from Bacillota bacterium, assembly GCA_023397905.1. Classification (GTDB taxonomy): domain Bacteria; phylum Bacillota; class Clostridia; order Acetivibrionales; family DSM-1351; genus Ruminiclostridium. Next base: position 7,453 of record JAEWSZ010000024.1, read on the forward strand.
TCTTTCTACAAAATGACTTTTGCCCTTGTATTGCCCATGGCTCTGCAAAATCTCATAAATGTGGGCATTTCGTCAATCGACGTGCTCATGCTGGGAAGGGTGAGCGAAACAGTTCTTTCCGCGGCTTCTCTCGCAAGCCAGGTCCAGTTTGTGATGATACTGATTTTCTTTGGCCTTACCTCCGGCGCGGCGGTTCTCACCGCCCAATACTGGGGAAAGGGCGACACCAAAAGCATTGAAACCGTAATGGGAATCTGCATGAGATTCTCCCTGTTGATAGCAATACTGTTTACAGTGGTTGTAAACATTTTTCCAGAACAGGTGATGAAAATATTTACATACGAAAAGCCTGTTATTGCAGAAGGCGTGAAATATCTGCGGATAGTATCCCTTTCATATATTCTCATGTCCGTTACAATGATCTATCTGAACATTATGAGAAGCGTTGAAAAGGTTATTGTTTCGACGGTGGTATATTTAATATCGCTTATTTCAAATGTAATTATAGCCTCCCTGCTTATTTTCGGCCTGTTCGGGCTGCCTGCCATGGGTATCAGGGGCGCGGCAATCGCAACTCTGGGTTCCAGGGCTCTGGAACTTGTCTGTGTGCTGGTTTATGCCGCCAGATTCAATAAAGTGCTGCGGTTTAAACCCAGAGATCTTTTTGTCCGCAATAAATACCTGTTCAGAGATTTTCTGGTCTACTCCATTCCGGTAACCTTAAATGAACTCATGTGGGGTACAGGAGTTGCCATGAATGCGGTAGTTATCGGGCATTTAGGCCAATCTGCCGTGTCTGCCAACTCCGTAGCCCAGGTTTCAAGACAGCTGGCCACAGTAATCGCTTTCGGCCTGGCCAACGCCACGGCAATCACCGTAGGCAAGGCCATAGGTGAAAACAACCTGTCCGCCGCCAAAGAGTATTCCGGACGTTTTATAAAGCTGAGCATATTGGCCGGCGCCGGAGGCGGAATTTTAATACTCATCGCAAGGCCCATAGCAATGGCGGCTCTGAATCTGACCCCCTTGACCCAGAGCTACCTGTCCGCCATGATGATCGTCATGTCCTATTTCGTGGTAGCCCAGGCTCTCAATACAACACTGGTGGTGGGAGTTTTCAGGGCCGGAGGAGATACCCGGTTCGGCCTGTTCCTGGACGTTTCCACTATGTGGGGCGGCTCCATACTGTTGGGAGCCCTGGCCGCTTTTATATTCAAATGGAGTGTTCCCGTGGTATATATCATATTGATGAGTGATGAAATAATCAAGATACCTCTGACAGTTGCCCGGTACAAAAGCCGTAAATGGCTCAACAATGTAACAAGATAAAGCGGCAGTGCCTTGCCGGCGGTCTCTTGCCGCCATTTTTCAAGTCCCTGCCCTGCTCCATATTTTAATACTGCCGACAGACATGCTAAAGCATATAAATATGTTATTTTTAAAAAATTTTTTAGAAATATATTTACATGCTTTATTTTTTTGTGCTATATTTAAGTTAATGAGTTGAATCATTAACCCAATAACCGGGAGGTGACATCTGTTTTTGAATAATGAAAAGCCTATTTTCATTCAAATAATGGAAATGATCGAAGATGATATTATAGCCGGCGTATACAAAACGGACGATATAATTATTTCAACGACGCAGATCTCAAAACTGCTTTCAGTCAATCCCACAACTGCGGTCAAAAGTATAAGCATGCTCACTGATACAGGTATCTTATACAAGAAAAGAGGTATCGGCATGTGTGTTACCAATGAGGCCAAAGATAAAATACTGAAAAAACGGAAAGAGGAATTTTATACCAATACCATAACATCAATGCTTTCAGATGCCAGAAAATTGGGGATTTCAAAGGAGGACATTATTAATATGATAAAGGAGAATGGCGATGATTAAGTTTTCAAATGTGACAAAAGAATACAGAAACACCACGGCAATAGACCACATCAATCTGGAATTGAACCAAAACAAAATTTATTGTCTGCTGGGAAGAAACGGTGCCGGCAAGACTACATTTATGAAGCTCACAGCCGGGCACATCAATGCAACAAGCGGTTCCGTTCTGATAGACGGCAAAAAGGTATCCACTATCAACATGCCGGACTGTGTGAATTTTATTGAAAGCAGGGCGTCACAGTTCAACATGCGGATCATCAAGCTTTTGGACCTGGCGTCAAGCCTTCAGCCGGATTTCGATCTGGAATTTGCAAATGCCATGCTGAAGAAATTCAAGCTTGACAAAAATAAGAAATACAGACAGCTGTCCTTTGGTATGCAGACAATGTTCACCACTCTTTTAAGCCTTGCCAGCAGGTCCAAAATAGTTATTCTGGACGAACCCGTGCTTGGTTTTGACGCCATAATGCGGGAACGTTTTTATGAGCTGCTGCAAACCAGCTTCGAATACTGCCCAAGGATCATAATCGTCTCCACCCACCTCATCGATGAAATCGCGCGTGTCGCAGAAGATATCATCATAATCGAAGAAGGCTCGATCCTGCTTCATTCAACTATCAACGATATTGACGAAAAGGCCTATGCCATCACAGGTCCGGCAGATGAAGTCAAAAATACGGTTAAAGGCTTGAATGTCATCGGAGAAAAAACTCTCGGCGGATATACCACCGCCTATATATTCGGAGACAGGATTTCACCCGGGGCAAATGTAAAGCTTCAATCTCTGGGATTACAGGAATTCTTTATAAACATAGTAGGAGGAGATGATAAAGATGAAGATTAATTGGAAAAGCGTCCGGGCCATTACCCGGATCAATTTTAAAAAAACCACCTGGATCGCTTATTTAGTGGCAGGTCTGTGCTTTCTTAATTCATTTTTTCAAGCGTTGATATGCTATTTGATAAATTATAGTGAAAATACACCGGTCAGCGAAGGAAACATGCTGCTTCTGGTACTTATTCTTGCAGCGGTACTCATCCCCGCCGTCAATTTCAGAAAAATAATGCATCTGAACGGCAAAAAAGCAGACTTCTTTGTGGGAACCCTGCTGAACTACATTATATTTTCAGCGGTTATTTCAGTTTTAAATCTCATCCTTTTATATACATTTGATAAGGCCATGAGTTCAGTATTGACCATATGGAATATTTCAGACATATTCGGCTGGACAGGAGACGGCATAATAATAGCCTTTTTAAGGCAGTTTGCATTTTACATGCTCCTGGGGGTGACCATACATACCCTGACGGCAATACAGACCTTCTGGTGGGGATGGGTGACCGATCTGATAATCATAGCCATAATCAGCGTATTTACGCCAATCGCACCCCTGCGCAAAGTATTGCTGGATTTCTTTAATATAATTATTTTCAACGGAAATACAGCTGAACATATCGTCGTCTGCCTGGCGCTGTCAGCAGCAATCTATTCGCTGAATATACCTATCCTGAGCAGGAAAAAAATATAATTCAAAAACCGCTGTGTCCGGCAGATATTAACTATCCGCCGGTACAGCGGTTTTTATAATAACAAAGATTTCTGACATAAATTCCTGCGTATATATTCATCGAATAATTTACTGCCATTGCTGGTGTATTTAATTGCCCGTCCTTTGTTATAACCTGGGATTTATTTAATTAACTTACACAGTTATCATATATAAAAATTTTTAAGGCCATATTTTGCTATTGTTAATTTTTCTTTAAATCATCCGGATTTTTCATATATAAATCTACAGCCCGTTTGTAATTGCCTCAATGGCCTTGGTGCGCTTCAATGCCATTATGACCGCCGATGAGATCAGCGCACCGCCAAGGGAACTTATGCTGAAGGGGATGACAAATCCAAACAGGGCCGCCTGCTTTGCCAGAAACAATACCGCCATGGGATATGCCAGGATTGCCCCTATTATCCCCGTGCCGATGACCTCGCCCAGAAAGGCGCTGACTGTGTTTCCGAATTTTTTATAGAGCAAGCCGCAAAGCAGCGCTCCCACCATGCTTCCCGGAAATGCCAGCGGCGTGCCGGTGCCTGCCGCAAGGCGTATGCAGGAGGTTACAAATGCGGCCCCAACCGCATACCAGGGTCCCAGCAGCACTCCTGCCAGCACATTTACCATATGCTGCACAGGCATGACCTTTGCCACTCCCACCGGGAAATAAAATGTGGAGCCTACCACGGCCACCGCTACCAGAAGCCCTGACAGTGCAAGTTTTTTCACATTGGTTTTCATATAAAATCTCCAATCCTTTTTATGCTTATGATATAACATCTATCTCCAGCTCACTCATTTATCCAAATCGCCTGTATAGCTTTTGTTTATTGGCCATTTACTGCCCGGGCCCACCTGTCACTTATGCTGCCTGCGCCCGGCCCTGAAAAGCTCCTGCAGTTCTCTGGCGGCTCCGCATATGTCGTTCTGGGCTATTATTGCGGATACCACAGCGATTCCGTCTATACCGGTGGCTGCAAGTTCTCCGGCATTATATTTGCTTATGCCTCCTATCCCCACTATGGGAATGTCCACGGCCTTTCTTATGGCTACAAGCCTTTCCCTGCCGATCACGGTCGCATCGGCCTTTGTACTGGTTGAGTACATTGCTCCCACACCTATGTAATCCGCTCCGTCCATCCTGGCCTTTATGGCAGCCTCCGGCGAGTTTGCTGAAACGCCGATTATCTTGTCTTCCCCCATAATCTTCCGCACTTCCCGGGCTGGCAGGTCGCTCTGGCCTACATGGACCCCTGCCGCCTCCACCGCCAGCGCAATATCCACCCTGTCGTTGATTATAAGCGGCAGGCTGTACCTGTCTGTCACAGCCTTGACCCTGAGCGCATTTTCATAAAATTCTCCGGAGGAGGCCGTTTTCTCACGGAGCTGCACCAGGGTACAGCCGCCTATGATAGCCTGTTCCACCGCCTCTTCAAGGCTTCTGGCCTTCATGAGATCCCGGTCTGTCACAAGATAGAGAGAATAATCTATTTCAGGTTTCATATTTATGCCCATGCCCCGCATCTCGTACAAAGTATCATGAAAGCCGGCATGGGCTCGGTCCCCCCTTTATAATTTTTTAAACCTTGTCTCTGCTTCCATTCAGATTGCTTTTTAAATTGATTTTCTGCTATCAATCCTATTTTTCTATTTCCTTAATTTTAGCCCTTTCCAGAAACAATTTCTCATCCATCCTGCTGACCGCGTCTATAATTGCAATGCGGAAGCTGCCAGTACCCATATCTCCGGCTCTCTCAAAGGCTATTTCCCCCGCGATTCCCATTAAGGCCACTCCCCCTGCCGCGGCGGCAAGGACATCCCTTCCGGCGCCGCAAAAGGAGCCTACCAGCGCCGTAGTCATGCATCCGGTCCCGGTGACACCGGACAGCATTTTGTGACCGTTGGATATGGCAACTATTCCTTTTCCGTCGGTGATTATATCCGTGGCTCCTGTTACGGCCACCACGCAGCCCAGCCTTTCTGCCGCCGCTAAAGCCACTGCGGTCCCGCTGTTTGAGGCAGCATCGCCCTCGGAGGCATCCACGCCTTTTGTGGTGGCATTGAGGCCGGCTATACAGGCTATCTCAGATATATTTCCCCTGAGTACGCTCAGCTTCACATTTGACAGGATAATCCCCGCGGCCTCATTGCGGAGTGGCGAAGCGCCCGCGCCTACCGGATCGAATACTACCGGTATCCCGAGTTCGTTTGCCCTTTTGCCTGCGCTGAGCATGGCTTCTATGGTCCTCTGGTTAAGCGTCCCTATGTTGATGACCAGCGCCGAGGAAATGGAGGTGATGTCCGCGGCTTCGCCGATATCGTCGGCCATTACCGGGGACGCCCCTATGGCCAGCAGCACGTTGGCGCAGTCATTCACAGTCACATAATTTGTAATGTTGTGTACAAGCGGTTTTTTTGCTCTGACTTCCCCCAGAAGCTCCGCCGCCTTTTTTGTGGTCAGGTTCACACTATCACCCTTTCGGTTTGGTTTTATAAAATTCAGGCGCGAAGCTTAAGCGTCTACTTTTCCTGGCAGAATTCAACCTTCTCGCCGGCCAGAATCTTGTTTGTGGTCCTCATGGCACACATTTTTCCGCACATGGAGCAGGAGTGTTTATCGGCCGGCGGCGCACTTTCGAAATAAGCCCGGGCCTTCTCCCCGTCAATGGCATAGGAGAACATCTCCTCCCACTCTATCCTGCGGCGGGCGTCGCTCATTTTATTGTCTATATCACGCGCATTGGGGATGCCTTTTGCTATGTCGGCGGCGTGGGCGGCGATTTTGGAGGCCACTATGCCGTCCTTGACATCTGCCAGATCCGGCAGGCGCAAGTGCTCCGCCGGAGTCACATAGCACAGGAAATCCGCGCCGTTTGCAGCAGCTATGGCGCCGCCTATGGCAGAGGTTATATGATCGTATCCCGGCGCTATATCCGTCACCAGAGGGCCCAGGACATAGAAAGGAGCTCCGTGGCACAGCCTCTTCTGTATGGTCATGTTTGCGGCTATTTCATTCATAGCCATATGTCCGGGGCCTTCCACCATAACCTGGACATCTTTCTCCCATGCCCGTTTGGTCAGGTTTCCCAGCTCGATCAGTTCGCTGAGCTGCCCAGCGTCTGAGCTGTCGTTTATACTGCCCGGCCTCAAGGCATCTCCAAGGCTTATGGTCACATCATACTCCCTGAGTATTTCAAGAAACTCGTCATAGAATTCATAAAATGGATTTTCATTTCCTGTCATCTCCATCCATGCGAAAAGCAGCGAGCCTCCCCGCGAAACTATGTTTGTCAGCCTTTTGGTCCTCTTGAAGCATTCGACTGCGCGCTTGTTTATTCCGGCGTGTATGGTCATGAAATCAACGCCTTCTTTTGCATGGGCTTCAACTACCCGCATAAAGTCCTTTGCCTTTATTTCCATCAGGTCCTTTTCCAGATAGCCTATGGCGTCATACATGGGAACCGTTCCGATCATGGCTGGAGAGCGTTCTATAAGCTGTTTGCGGAAGGTATTGGTCTTTCCGTAATTGCTCAGATCCATTATGGCCTCCACTCCAAACCTGATGGACATATCCACCTTTTCCATTTCCTTTGTGTAATCCGCGCAGTCTCCGGAAATTCCCAGGTTTACATTTACCTTTGTCCTGAGTCCCTCTCCGATGCCTTCGGCGCTCAGGGACTTGTGGTTAATATTTGCGGGAATGGCCACTTTTCCGCTTGCCACCAGCTCCTTAAGCTTCTCTTCGCTTATGCCTTCCTTTGCCGACACCGCCGACATTTCTTTTGTGATGACACCCTTTCGTGCCGCTTCCATTTGAGTTTTGTATGTCATTTCAACCTCCGATTAAGTTAGTAGTGAGAACCGTGAATTCAGGCTTCCTGATCCGAATTCCCGGTCAATCCGTTTTTGTACAGTTCATAAAAATGGTGCGTAGGTCCATGGCCCCGTCCAATGTCCAGTGAATGCTCTATGGCCGTGGTCACATATTCCTTGGCTCTTTGCACCGCCCGGCGGACGTCCATGCCCAGGGCCAGATTGGATGCTATGGCCGAGGAAAATGTGCAGCCCGTCCCATGGGTATTTTTTGTATCGATCCGTCTGGTTGTAAAGGAGTAGAAGCTTTTCCCGTCAAACAGGACATCCTCGGCATCGCCTTCGCGGTGCCCGCCCTTGATCAGCACGTTTTCAGCCCCCATGCCAAGCATTATTTCAGCCGCCCTCTCCAGCTCTTTTCCGGTTCCGATCCTCATGCCCGTGATGGCCTCAGCCTCCGGAATATTTGGAGTCAGCACCCCCGCAAGTGGTATGAGTTCTTTTATAAAATACTCCAGGGCATTTTCCCTCATAAGCGCATGCCCTCCTTTTGCAAGCATTACCGGATCTATGACCACATTTCCGGGTCTGTATTCCCTGAGCTTGCAGCTCACAGCCTCCATGCATTCACGTCCCGAAAGCATGCCCACCTTTACCGCGTTGACCTCAATGTCTTCAAACACCGCCTCCATTTGTTTTTTTATAATATCAGGACTTATATCCTGAATGTCTATGACCCGGCTGGTATTCTCAGCCACCACCGAGACAACCACACTCATGCCGTATACGCCATGGGCCGCAAAAGTCTTCAGATCGGCCTGTATGCCCGCTCCCCCGCTGCAATCCGAGCCCGCCACAGTCAGAACCTTTTTCAATTTATCTCCTCCTTCCGTCTGCGGGAACAAAGACGGCAAAACCGCTTTATTTGCGCAGTGCCACCGTTTCCGGCCTCAAAAATCCCATCAAAAATCAAACTTTCCAAGACAATAAAAAATGCCCGTCCGCGGACAGGCAAGCACTTAACAGCATTGTTCAATTGAGCTTTGCTTCCCTTCCACGGTGTTAACCGACAGGTTCCAAGGGTCAGGTTCTACCTTCTCAACCTCGGGAAATACTTTTATTTCCTTTGGTTCCCCCGCAAAATATTAAATTTTTAATGGGTGTTTCCTAAACAATAAAAAACGCCCACCTGTGGCAGGTGAACGCTGTAATCAAATATGCAAAAAAGCTGTTTTTGATTTGCTTCTCTTCCACGGTGTTAACCGACAGGTTCTAAGGGTCAGGTTTTACCTTCTCAACCTCGGGAAATACTTTTATCTCCTTTGGTCCCCCCGCATCTGTTTTATTGAATTGTAGCATATAAAGCGTCATAAAGTCAATATCACGACTTTTTTAAAAAATCTCAAAAAAATGATAGGAAGGATATCCTATCATTTTCGAGCATTTCCGTTTATACTGCATTATGAACAAATGATGCTATACTGTTAATCGGAATATCTGTTACCGAGCCTACGTTGTAAACAGGTGTCCCGCCGCCGTAATTCTGGTTGAAGTTGCATCCATAACCGTTTCCGCTTCCGCTTCCATAGCTGTTCCCATTGCTGTATCCATGTCCGCAGCCGCTGTCATCGGCACCGCATGAATTTCCCAATGAACATCCCGGTGCAGGTCCTATTCTGGTTATCAATCTGACAAAGCACTCATTTACTCCTAATATTACACCTGTAAATCCACAGCCTGACTGTCCTCCGCTTTTAGTAAAAATAGTGACAGTTTCACCTATATATTTTGATAACAGGTGGCACAGATTATCATTACAACCGAAGTTATTGTCTCCCATGTAATAAACTCCTTTCTTTAATTATACTCCGTCTTAATAACAATTTATGTATACCACCTTTAAAGTGTTACTTATTATTTAATGAAACCATAACTATTTTAAAGTTTAATCCAATTGAAGCAGGCTCTCATCCAATAACAGCCCGCAGGTGTTTTCCCATGTCCGATAAACCTGCTCAGGTGAGAAATTTTTCGTACTCCCCGGCAAGCTCCAGCCCGGTGTTGTTCCCAGTTCCCGAATAGAGCCTTTCACCCTTTCTGTTGTAGAGCGTCACCTTTACACTGGAGGTTATTGTTTCGGTTATTTCAACATCCATCATCCCTTTTTTAGGGGCTTTGAGAATCCCACCCCTGCTGTTGTTTACCTCCAGCTTCAGCAAATGCCTGGAATCGCCCACTGAAATATACAGCTTCTGATCCTTAAAGTTCACCCTGTATATTCTGGCTCCCGTGTAAGATGCAAATCTATACAGCCTGTCATTGATTTTCAGAAAGGATATGAATCCGTTAAAGCTCCTGTTTATCCAGGGGATCGAGGCCACAGAAAACATTACCGATACATTGCCGCCTGCGAAATGGTTTGACTGCAGCCATATCCACGCTTCCGGGAAGGAGCTGCCCCAGTCCTTCTCCAGATAACCGTATCCTCCTGTAAAATCTATATTTTTCCCATTGTAGACAAGGCTCCCTCTCAGATCGCAGTGCATGTTTACAATGCCGTGATGGCATTCCATGAAGGGTACAAAGGAATAGGGCCCCATAATGCCCGGATTGAAAAAACTTTTCGGGAAGGGTACGATGTTGACAAAATCCACATTTCCGCATACGTTCAGGTTTGCGGAATCAATATCCACCGTCAGTCCGAATTTATTAAAATAATTCCTGTTGATTTTTATATCGAGAACTTTTTCGGAATAATGAAAGTCTTCCATCCGGAACTTCACATACTCCGTAAAACCGGAATTCGCGTCTATAAACTGTATAAATGCGTGCCTGTCCCGCTCTGAAAAAGATACTCCGGGTATTACGCCCAGAATATTCTGCGAGGTCTTGTCTATTAATTTATAATACCAGCCCTCAAAATAATTATTGTGCTTGTATTTCCCCTGATATATTTCAGGATTGAATATCCTTCGAATAACATACATGCCGTTCCAGCTCTCCGTTTCCATATATCACCGATTTTCTCCAATTAACGGCAATACTATTCAAAGAGCAGCATTACCCGGTATATTCCGGTACATCAAGGATAATCAAATGCAAGCTTGCCTATAAATTCCGCAATATCGTCAATGACATACTCCGGAATATTTGAAGGAGAGCTATATTCCGCGGGCGTGCTGTCCCCCTCTCCTTCCGTAAACATGTGATTGAGCTTCGGATATAGTTTGAATTCCGCCTGGGAATTGTTTTTCAGAGCTTCCTTCCAGTTATTGAAATCTATGCCGGAAACGGTCTGGTAATCCCGCTCCCCCTGGAGTACGAGCAGGGGCTTGCGGATTGCTCCTGCAAGGCCTTTGAAATCATATGTCTTCATGTAGTAGTAATAATACTCATTTCCCAATGTATAGTCCTCCGGAGGAGTCTTGGGATTGAAGCCGGGAGAATTCAAAATGTCTGCCTGGCTTTTTATGTAATCCAGCTGCTTCTGGCCGGCCAGGCCTTTTGAAACCAGGTATTCGAGCTGTCCCGCATACATTTCGTATATTGGCCTTGTGCCCCCGCCCATTGCTATGCCTGCTTTAAAAGTATCTTTTCCCCTGGTCATTATTTCAGGCAGCGCATATCCGCCCAGGCCATGTCCCAGCACAATTATATTTGAAGCGTCGACCTCCTTAACCGTTTTTAAATATTCTGCAGCGGCATGGACATCCTGCTCCGTTTCCTCATTCATGGTGATGTTTCCGATGAGGCTCACTTTTGTGCTGTGCTCCAGTGAGCGCTTATCGTATCTGAGCACGGCAATCTTCCTGGAGGAAAGTCCAACCGCCAGATCACGGAAAGGTTTTAACGCGCCGGAGGTCTCGTCCCTGTCCATAGGCCCCGAGCCCTGTACCAGTATGACAACCGGAAATGGTCCGTCACCCCGTGGTATTGTCAGTGTTCCCGGAAGCTTCCACACTCCGGTTCCAATGGTGACCTCCCGTTCTTCAAAACCGCCGTCCGTGCCATACCCTGGCATAGAATACCCGGTCTCCGGCTTTTCAGCTTCTGATTTTAAGGATACAGCCAGTTCATCAATCCTGCCGTCATAATCAAACCTGATTATATAGCTGTAATCTGCCTGCTGCATTTTAAATGGAATGCTCAGGTTCTGATGGACCGTGTTTCTGGTCAGAGAAATATTTTTATTGTCGAACTGTATTTCCGATATTGATTCTGAAATAGAATCCAGGTTTTCATGATTCACATATTTTGAAAAGGTGTTGCTGAGAAGCCCCGAGGCCTCATTGATACCGCCGTCCTGCAGCAGTTGGATAAACCTGACGCCTATGAGCTTAAGGCAGTCCTCCTCCGACAGTTCAATGCCCAGCCCGCTGTTTATAACACTTATGGGCACCAGCGTTCGTCCTGCGGCAGTAGTTATTTTTTCCGGCAGAACTTTTGTCTTTCCGTTTAAAATGATCACTTCACTGCCTATTTTAAGTTGGAGGGTATTCCTGTTATATTTGACTGTTACGGTTTTGGCTTTAGCATTCCAGCTGATGTCCCCGCCTATACTGTCGCATATGTATTTAATGGGATAGGCGGTTTCCTTTCCGGACGGAGCAGCCACAGTTTCAACCGCAAATGCTGAGGCGTTCATTAAAAATATGAAAATAAATGTGGTAAATAGAAGCTGCAAATATTTTTTCATTGTGGCTATGGCTCCTGTATCAGTTTGATACACCCATAATAGCACACCTATTCATCTTATCACATTACAGCAAGTTGAATTTTATATTTCAATATTGTAAAACGGCATCTTCAGGTCATTTCCGGCATTTGCCGCACAGGCCGTAGAACTGGACTATATGATCCTTCACAAGAAAATCATTTTTCTTCAATATCTGTTCTTCAAGGGAGTCCAGCAAATCCTCCTCGACCTCTGAAACTGCGCCGCAGGAGCTGCATATCAGGTGATGATGCCTGTGGGCTTCGTTTGGCCTTACCAGCTCATATCTGCTGAAGCCGTCGTCAAAATCCAGCTTGTGTACAAGTCCCAGCTTGTCCAGCAAAATCATGGTCCTGTATACTGTTGCAAGCCCTATTTCCGGGTGCTCGGCTTTTACAATATTGAACAGTTCTTCTGTGCTCACATGCTGGCCGGAGCACTGGACAAGAGAATTTAAAATCGCGGCCCGCTGGCCCGTGAATTTATACCCGTATTCCTTTAATTTTTCCTTTAAAAATCCTTTTCCCACAGTATCCAAATTAAAAGCCCTCCTATTTATCATCATTTTTTTGTTTTTCCTCATAGCCCTGGCAGGCCTTTCCCGAAGACCTGTAAACAACAATTGAGGGAATCTGCCTGGACTTAAAGCCAAAAGACTTACATCCGTACGGCATATTGTTATCCCATGTTATATAGTAGTGCTTACAATTCCGGCAATTAATCCTCTCCGTCATTTTTTTCTCCATTTTCGTGACATTGCAAGTAAACTTTCCCGGAAATTTTCAATTTTTCCCAGACTCCAATACCTGCTTTGTCGTGATAATATCCGCACCTGTGCCAAGAACGTTTGAAACCACTTTTTGGTGAAATCCGACGGGAGCTTTCAATTTAAGCTTTTTCAGTTCCTCTATGACCCCTTTTATTTTTTCCCTGGGTATGGGGCTGCTGCTTCGCACGCTGACCAGCGGACTTATCCCTCCGCTGACCGGGACCGTTGAAGTAATGCTCCTTTTGGGGCAGAGGATTTCATCGGTTGCATAGGCCCTTCCGTTTCTGCAAAGCGCATTTTCCACAGAGGACACTCTGTTTTGCTCGTCCAGGACCACATTCATTCTGCAGCCGTTGGGGCACACAATGCACACTATTTCCCTATTATTCATCTACACACACCTCCAGACCGGATATATCCCTGAGTTCGGCGGATTTCAGATCTGCTCTTATCATTTCTGCAGGGTTTACCGCTATAAATTTCCTTTTCTTTATCACCCTGTCTCCGGATTTAAAGACAAGCGTTTTGTCCCTGCCCGGTTTTAAAACTCTCATTGAAAAGGTTATGTCCCTATCGGGCAAAATAGTCTGCGGTACCACATATCTTATTCCCTTTCCCGGCCTGACTGCTATCCTATGGGACAGGACGGCATTTTCCCTGATATATGCTACAGCCGATCCGGCGGCCAGTTCCCCTTCCGCGGAAACATAGTCCACCAGGTCGTGCACCTGGAGCACATTCCCGCACGCAAATATTCCGGGTATGCTGGTCTGCAGGCTTTCATCCACCCTGGCCCCGCCCGTAACCTCGTCAATAACGACTCCTGCGTTTAAGGACAGCTCATTTTCCGGTATCAGTCCCACCGACAGGATCAGCGTATCGCACAGGTATTTCTTTGAGGTGCCCCGTATGGTTCTGCCCTGCTGGTCCACCCTGGAAATGGTGACGCCTTCCACCCGTTCTTTTCCCGCTATATTTGTCACAGTATGACTCAAAAGCAATGGTATGCCAAAGTCTTCAAGGCACTGTGTTATATTCCTCTGCAAGCCGCTTGAATATGGGAGCTTCTCCACTACAGCCAACACTTCCGCCCCTTCCAGGGTCAGCCTTCTTGCCATTATCAGGCCGATATCCCCCGAGCCCAGAATCACAATCCTTTTCCCTACCATGATATTCCGTATGTTAACCAGGTTCTGGGCCACTCCGGCGGTAAATACCCCCGCAGGTCTGGTCCCCGGTATGCTTATGGCGCCTCTGGTCCTCTCCCTGCAGCCCATTGCAAGAATCACCGCGGAGGCCTCATATGTTTTTATACCGCCGGGGCTGACAGTTGTAACTGTTTTATCACAGCTTATGTCCTGTACCATGACGCCGGTTGCAATTTCTATTCCAAGCTCATTTGCTTCCTCTATATACCTGTTTGCATATTCGGGTCCTGTCAGCGCCTCCTGGAACTTTATAAGCCCAAAGCCGTCATGTATGCACTGGTTCAGTATTCCTCCAGCATTGGGCTCCCGCTCTAAAACCAGGATGTCGTCGATTCCCCTTTTTTTGGCTACTATTGCTGCGGCAAGGCCGGCAGGCCCTCCGCCTACTACAATTATATCTTTATGAATCAACATGCCAACCTCCATGTGCGTTAAATCACATAAACAAAAGTTCTGTCAGTTCTGTAAAACCGCTTTTATTTGACCTTCCCGGTGAACATGGCCGAGCCCTTTCCCCTCATAGTTACCTGTTCCGGGGGTATTCCCTTTTGCTCCTTTAAGAGCTCAACTATTCTTGTAAGGCAGTACCCGCCCTGACACCTGCCCATCATGGCTCTGGCCCTGTACTTTATCCCCGCCAGGGTGGTCACTCCGAGAGGATTGTCTATGGCATCCAGGATCTCTTTTTTGGTGATGCCCTCGCACCTACAGATGATTTCTCCGTAGTCCGGACATTGTCTGATGAGCTCTTCCTTTTGCTCTATGGGCAGGTCGCGGAACTGAACTATTCCCTTCCGTTCATTTATAAAGTCTTTCTTTTGAACAAGCTCCGCACTGCCGGAAACAATGTCCCTGACCATCCTGCTGATGGGAACGGAGGCTGTAAGCCCTGGCGACTCTATTCCTATGAGATTGATAAGGCCGGGGACCTGTTTTGATTCCTCGACGATAAAGTCTCCGAAGCCTCCTGTTTTAGGACCCACCAGCTTTGATCTGATGCCTGTATAGCTCCTTATTATATGCTTCATACCCAAAGGCGGCAGCAATTCACCTGCTTCCTTGAATAACTGGTCCATAACTGCCTTTGTGGCGCTGTAATCGCTTTTTGATTTGATATATTCCGCACTGGGCCCTATCAGTATATTGCCTTCAATTGTGGGCGTCAGATGCACTCCCAGACCGCCTATACCCGGTCTGGGCACAGGGTACACCGGCATTTTCAGATACTGGCTTGTCCTCTTGTCCAGAATGAAATATTCTCCGCGGCAGGGATATACTTTGTAGCCCTTGTCCCCCGCCATGGATGATATCTGATCGGAGTAGAGCCCGGCGCTGTTGACTATGTACCTGCTGTAAAAATAGGAATTGCCGGCTCTCAGCCTGAACAGGCCGTCACGCTTTGCTATGCCCTTCACCTCTGTTTCAAAGAAAAACCTTGCGCCGTTCCGGGCGGCATTCTCCGCAAGAGCAACTGTGTATATGAAAGGGCTGGTTATGGCGGTATTTGGCGAAAGCATAGCTCCTATGCCTCCGATGTAGGGCTCCAGCTTTTTCACCCTGTCTCCCTCTATGAATTCCAGACCCTTTACCCCGTTTTTTCTGCCATCCTCCATCAATTTATCTATGCCCGCATAGTCGCTTTCGTCAAAAGCCACCACAAGCTTGCCTGTTTTTTTATAAGGTATGTCCATCTCTCCGCATATTTTCTCAAAGCCTTCGTTTCCTTCCACGCAGAGTCTGGCCATAAGGCTGCCCGGTCTGTTATTGAATCCCGCGTGCACCACGGCGCTGTTTCTTCCGCTGGTGCCGGCGGCCACATCACTTTCCTTTTCCAGCACGGCTATTTTCAGTTCATACCTTGAAAGCTCCCTGGCAACGGCACAGCCCACAGCTCCTGCTCCCACTATAATTACGTCATATATATTATCAATATTCTCAGCCATATGCGATTCTAAACTCTTATTATCCTTTCTTTATTTTTACGGTAATGCCGCCTGCGTCAAGTATTCTGCCATGGCAGTGCAGTTATTTATGCAATTAATACTTTGCCTTCAGAATCATGTAAAACGGATCTTGTTACGGCAGTGTTGCCGATTAATTCAATAAAGTGTACTACTGCCGTTATTATAGCACAATAGTACCGGCAAGAAAATATTGTACGGGCTTTTACAAAAGTCAATTGTGGTTGAAAGCCTTCGCCTTCCGGGCGGATATGGCTATTGAGCCGCTTTCAGCCGATAGTAATTGACTTTGCCAAAATCGGCATAGCTGTGTTAAATGGCAGTTTTTAACACAAACACTTTTATAACGGGTTATAATGTGCTATAATAGTTGTAAGTTATTATTATTTCTGTGTGAAAGAGTGATTAAATTTGTATTCGCTTAAGGATAAATACTATGACGGTCAGGGCATTTTGCGCAGTCCCGGTGAAAGTTACCTGGATAATGAAGGCATTTTGCGGGATCCCGGAGACGATTATTTTGACTTTATGGGTATTTTAAGACAGGCGGATGAAGAATTTTACGACAGCCAGGGTATTTTGAGAGAACCGGATGAGAGTTTCTACGACGGCGCCGGAAATTTATGCGAAAGATAAATAATGTAATTGCAGCCCATAAAAAGTGTCCGCCTATGCGGGCACTTTATTTATATCTATATACCTTGTTTTATATACAAGGGGGACAATGGCCGGCGCTTTTCTTCCGCCCCGACGTCCCCTCTCCCATATCTGAAACAGTTTCTAAAACAGTTTTTTCTTGTACAGTGTAAATCCCACCACCAGGCAGATTACAAAGGACATGGCCAGTATGATCCAG
The DNA here is from genome assembly GCA_023397905.1 of Bacillota bacterium. Classification (GTDB taxonomy): domain Bacteria; phylum Bacillota; class Clostridia; order Acetivibrionales; family DSM-1351; genus Ruminiclostridium. The sequence continues at coordinate 24,227 of JAEWSZ010000024.1, forward strand.
AAGGCAAAGTGGCTTGTCAGCGGTATATCCACATTCATGCCGAAAAAACTGGATACCATGGTGGGGATGGCCATTACGATGGTAACCGAAGTCAGGAACTTCATTACTATATTCAAATTGTTTGAAATTACAGATGTGAAAGCATCCATTGTTCCTGAGAGTATGCTGCTGTATATGTTGGCCATTTCTATGGCCTGCTTGTTTTCTATTATTACATCCTCCAGGAGCTCCGTATCTTCCGGATAGTTCTTTATATGCTCATATTTCATCAGCTTTTCCAGAACCACCTCATTGGATTTCAATGCCGTGGAAAAGTACACAAGGCTCTTTTCAAGCTTGAGCATCTGTATTACTTCCTTGTTTTTCATGGATTTGTATACTTCCTGCTCAATCCTGCTGCTGGTCTTGTCTATGTGCTTCAGGTACTGCAGGTATCTGGTTGCGTTCCTGTACAATATCTGCAATACAAATCTGGTTTTGAACTGGGTCAAAAAGGATTTTACCTTGCTGTTTATAAAATCGCTGAGTATGGTGTCTTCCTTCAGGCATACCGTAATTATCACATGCTTTATAAGTATGATGGCAAGCGGAATTGTGGTATAGACATTCATCTTGCCTTCTTTCTCAACAATAGGGATATCCACGATTATCAGCGTTTGTCCGCTGTCGCTTTCAATACGCGCCCTTTCTTCTTCATCCAGAGCGGCCTTTAAAAAATCAATTTCAACGTTCAGAGAAGCATTTACTCTGTTTATCTCTTCTTCTGTGGGATTGACAAGATTTACCCAGGTCCCTTCTTCAAATGCATCTGTACGGATTATTTCATTATTTACAGTCTTAAAAATATCAAGCATTTCTCTCACCCTCTTCAATAATATATCACCAGGCATGCCGATTTCACAAAAGCGGATATCTCTTGCCGCCAAAAATCAGTGCATAGCTGCGCCGGAGCGCACTTTAACAAGTGCAAGGGCAAATTTTCCAGACTGGATAACCTTTATGGCAAATGGCATGGAAAATAAGCCCACAAAAGTTGCTTTATAAAATGATTGTTCCTACTATCCGGGTCGCACTCCATACCATTCACCTCCGTTACATGTAAGATTAGAAGAATTAAAACAATAAAAAAACCATCATTACGAGTGACGGTTTTTGAGCATAAAAAAACACCTTCACTCGTTGAGCTTTAGCACTATACAGCCTAGGAATATATCCAGCTACATTAAGTAAAACCTTATTTCGGCAGTACCTGTTGACCCATTGGCATCTCTCGATGTTTCCGGGCAGCAGCATATATCTGTATAGGAACCTCACCTAACGAATATTCTATTTACATAACAATTATATACCTATATTTCATATAATTCAATATGTTTATTTTAGACAAATTGAAGCAATTTTCAGCCGTTTTTATTTAAAAAAATGTATAGAATAAACAGTGTAATACCCCCCTCCATGCTTGGGAACCTTTTCCAAAGTAACGATCTGTTTTCCTCCGATTTTTATGTCCATAAGGGAGCTTATTACGTTCTGCACGGTGGGAAGAGACCAGCCCAGTATCTGAGAAAGCTCCGACTGGGTCGGGTCGCATTTATAATCCGCATTGGGGTCGGCTTTTGCGGCCAGCACAAGAAGCAATTTGAGCTGGCGTTCGTCTATTTGCATCAAACCGGCTATATCGTATATAAGTACGGTAAACAGATCGTTTTTTGCAAGTGAAAACATGGTCCTCATCCTCCTAAATACCAGTATGCAATAGTATCATTCCAAAAACTATACTATGAATATAAAGATTTTTGTTGTTTCCTGTGATAAAAATAACCTTTTAGCCCGGATTTTACAGCCGCCGTTTTATATAAATGCATAAAACCGCATAATATTGCAGAACCGGCAGGATAAAAAATTTTTATGCTGTAATTAACCTAATATCATTGAATTTTTTGGTTTTTTGTAAGAGAATTATATATCGTTGCTAGAATTATTAATCTGCAGGAATGAGTATTATTATGCCTAAAAAGTTCAAATCCGGTGTTTTAAAAATTCTGAATCTCAAGAGAAATAAAGCATATTATCTGGCATGCCACGATCTGAATGAAAATATCATATCGCAAAAGAAACTTCTGGATGAAGGCAAACACAAGAATTTTGTACTTCAGCGCGATTATTTTCTGCAAGAAGGAACTGAATTCATTTTTGAGATAATAGAAAAGGAAATTGATTTTAAAACCGCTGTGGAAATTGAAGAAGTATGGCTTGAGTCGGATAAATATGCCTATAACCACAGCGGCAATGGACGGTTCATCTGACGGCTGTCCTTTGCGTATTTTTGCTATGAGAGGTAGATGTCTGAAAACTCAATAGCTACCGCCTGCATTATTCTGTTGTCCGGAGCGCTAATAATATTGATTTCCTGCTCCTTTCTTTTCATTTTTGTCACAGGCAGGGAGACAGTGAAGGTACTTCCCTTCCCCGCTTCGCTTTCCAGCATGATCGTCCCGCCCATTCCCTCAACCAGAGCCTTGACCAGAGACAGGCCGATGCCTGTTCCCTCAGCCTGTCTCGACAGGGAGCTGTCAACCTGTCCGAAACGTTCAAATATGAGCTTTTGCTTGGATTTTGGTATCCCTATGCCCTCGTCCCTCACCTTTATAAAAACTCTCTTTTTCACGCATGAAATATGTACATAAACGGCCTTTCCCTTTGGAGTGAACTTAATGGAATTTGACAGGAGGTTCAGGAGTATGCGCTCGTATTTTTCTTCATCCATTGCCATTAGCACGCTCTTTATATCAGAGGAAAATGACAGGCTGACGCCCTTCTGGGCTGAGTACAGATCTACCGATTTCACTATGGCTTCCGATACAAAGACTAAATCTATGTTTTTCATGTTCATTTTGAACCGGCCGGAATTATACCTCGTTATATCAAGCAGGTTGTTTACCAGCCGCAGCTGTCTGAAGGAATTTATCCTGATCCTCTGCAAATGCTTTTTTACATGCTCCGGTACCTGATTGGCATAGATGCTGTCTATGGTCTGCAAAACGGCGTTTATGACCGTAAGAGGGGTTTTGAATTCATGTGTAATGGTGGCTAAAAACTCATCCTTCATTTTCATTGTATTCTCAAGGATCTCATTTTTCTCCTTTTCCTTCTCTTTTTGCTGCTTGATCAGCTGGGACTGGCTGATTGACTGGGTTATGTCGTGCAGGCATAAAATCCCCCATTTGAAGTTTCCGTAATCGTCAAATATGGGAGTCCCGCTGACGCTGAAATATTTATTTTCAGTTGTGGATTTTATATTTAATATTTCCTCTGAGATCTTTTCACCACGGAGAATTCTCATGGCCGGTATTTCCTCAAGCTTGAGCTCTTTCCCGTCCACATCCGAGAACATGCCCCGTCTGAAATTTTCATCCACCGTTTTGGAGGACTCCGGCAGCCCCAGTTTAAAGACCGTGTTATTCCTGAGAATATACTTGCCGTCCTTGTCGAATACCACCAGCGCATCGGACATGTTTTCGATTATAGCTTCAAATATGTAATCATATGAACCGTCTTTATTTACTATAAATAGATTCTCATCGCCGTTTATTTTATCCGTGATTTTAGTGAACAGCCTGGCCTGGTTTTCAAACTTCCTGCTCCGGGCTTCCATATGCAGCCTGCCAAGGACCCGTTCGGTCACATCTACGGCATTGACAACAAAATATTTGTTGCTCCCGTTATGGCATATGGGAACAACTGAAATGTCCCAGTAGGTGGCTTCCCTGCCGTATTCCACATGCATTATCTCATTTCCGTAGTAACTCTGGCTGTTTTTAAGATAACCGCTCCAGATATCTTCCAGGTCAAACCCTTCAAAATTTTTCAGTATCTCCCTGGCATCCTTTCCTATGCAGTTCTCCTTATTATTGTAGGGTTCACTCAGGTATTCGGTAAACGTACCGTTTGCCTTTAACAATATAAAGCACTGTGCGTCAAAAACGGCAATGCCGGACTTTTCGATCCTGTAAAGCTGCTCTACGTAAGGAAGCTTTTCCTCCAGCCGTGAATTCTCTTTTTCATTGAGCGTTACCGAGAGCTTCCCCTCTTCGAAATAAAATTCGGCTTCAACTTCTCTGGGCTCAAGATTTTTCGTAAATATGTAGAAGTCGTTTTGTGTCTCTATTATCTCTTCGGCACAGACGCTGGACCGCAAGAGCTTGTTAAATACCTCTTCAATACTTTTACCCAATATCTCTTCTGGCTGGTAACCGGTTATATCCGTAAATTCTTCAGTTACCCTTTGAATTGTATTGTTTTTTGGTGCCAAAACAGCCAAGGAATATGATTTCTGAATTTTACACATAATTGTATATTGTGACACTCCTAATCCCACCGGTTTTCCGGCGTTCCTATTTTATCCTGTTTTATATTATGTTTTATATTATATAGACACCGGATATTTTAATATTTTATATCTTTTTTTAAAATATTTCCATAGTTTTCAATAAAAGAAATTATAGTGATTTTTTTCTAAGCCGGTTTTCAACATAATATGTTTTTCGGAATTCGGACAAAATAATGAAAAAGTATATTTAAAATATTTCACAATGGTATTATAATAAGAAGGCAAACTTTTTATAAAAAAGCAATGCTGCAAAGGGTGAACAAAATCACAAACCAAATAGTTTACTTTTTGTAGTTTTTTTATATACAACTTAAGAATATTTATAAGGAGCAGGTGAAAAAGTAACTTTTATGGTTAATGATTTTAAAAGATTATTAATTGGTAAGCCTCTGAGGAATGAAGCATTGAAGGGCGAAAAGTTTGGAGTACTGTGGGGCCTTCCCATATTGTCCAGCGATGCAATATCTTCCGTGGCCTACGCAGGCCAGGAAATCCTGATTGTTCTGATGCCGGCTATAGGCATGCTTGCCTTCAGGCAACTGACATATATTTCAGCCGCCATTATCGCATTATTGATTATTTTAACGCTTTCATACCGTCAGACTATAGACAGCTACCCTAACGGCGGCGGAGCGTTTATAGTCGCAAAGGAAAATATCGGCGTAATAGCAGGTGTTACAGCCGGATCGGCCCTCAGCATAGGGTATATATTAACAGTTGCCGTCAGTATAGCCTCTGGAGTGGACCAGATCGTTTCGGCCTTTGAAGTGCTCAAACCATTCAGAATCCCACTTTGCGTGGCTGTGATTATTTTAATGACAGTAGGGAATTTAAGAGGAATTAAAGAGTCGGCAAAGCTATTCAGTCTTCCAACCTATCTATTCATTTTTTCCATTTTAATCATGTTAATAGTCGGAATGATAAAGGTGCTTGGAGGCCACAGGCCGGATCCGCTTCCAATGGCACAGGGTGCTTTTCAGCAGCTCTCAATTTTTCTGATACTGAAAGCCTTTACCAACGGCTGTGCAGCCCTCACAGGGGTTGAAGCGGTCAGCAATGCCGTGCCCAATTTCAGAGAGCCTTCCACCAAAAACGCCAAAACCGTGCTGGCTCTGCTGTCAACACTTGTGCTGATAGTATTCGGCGGAACTTCAATTATTGCAAACTACTATCCCATAGATCCCAAAGACGGTGCAATGCTGGTACAGATAGCCGGAATGGTTTTCGGAAACACAAATATTTTCTTTTTCATCATTACCGGTCTGTCGTTCTTAATACTGGCTCTGGCCGCCAATACCGCTTATTTCGGATTTCCAAACCTTATCTCGGTAATGGCTAAGGAAGGATATGTTCCAAGACAGCTCAGCATGAGAGGCGACAGGCTGAGTTATTCCAACGGAATACTCCTGCTTTCCGGAATCGCAATAATACTGATTGTCGTGTTCAGAGCGGATGTAACCTCGCTGATAGGCCTGTATGCCATAGGCGTATTTATTTCATTCACACTTTCCCAGACCGGCATGCTGTTCAGATGGTTTAAGAACAAGGGCAAGAATTGGACTTTTAAAGCTGCAATAAACGGTTTCGGCGCGCTTGTGACCTTTGCGGTGGTAATTATTATCGCCATTACAAAGTTTACTCAGGGGGCGTGGATAGTTGTGGTTGTCATACCCCTTATGATTCTGATGATGCTGAAGGTAAAAAGGCACTATATAGCTGTTAAAAACCAGTTGAGGATCTCACCCGAGGAGCTGGCACAGATCAACATCGAGACTGAAAAGTATGTGAACCGCGTAATCGTGCCAATAGAAAGTATAAACAAATCCAGTATAAGGGCATTGCGGTTCGCCAAGACCATTTCGGATAATGTTGTGGCTTTCACAGTTTCTATTGATGAGGAAAGCGCAAAGGAGACCCGGGAAAAATACGGTCATTTGAAGACCGATATCCCTCTGATCGTCAAGTATTCGCCCTTCAGAAGAGTGGTGGATCCCCTGCTTAAATTTATCGAATCGGCCGAATATGACTATGCAAAGGGCGATATGATAACCGTCATCCTGCCTCAATTTTCTGTCAAGCGCTGGTGGCACAGGGTACTGCACAATCAGACCAGAGTATTCATTGAAAGGGAATTGCTGAAGCACAAGCACATTGTAGTCGCCGTAATGCCTTTGCAGCTGAGGGACGATGAATACGCGATCAAAAGGTCCAAAAAGCTTTAGCAGAAATGCCATACGCAGCTTGCAAAATATGGCTGTGATACAATCTGTGATACATATATGATAAGTATATATAAGGCTGGCCTGTGAGAAACAGGCCAGCCTTTTTACGAAGTTTTATATTAACCAGTATTCCCTGCAGTCATTTGTCCGGCCCATAAATCCGTATTCGATAAGATATCTCCGGATAGTTGCAAAACTTCTTATTGCCTGATCTTTAAATGGGAATTTGTTAATCAATATGTTTTGCGGTCAAGTGGAAATTAACACATCCATCTGCACAACAAAAATCAATTTCATTTTTTGATTTACCGCCTAACAATTTATAATCACCATCAGCACGGGCAATATCACATAATCTATGTAAATTTGCCATTGTTTTCGGACAAAATCCTGTCGGGCATTCGTATTTACAGTAAAATGAATCTCCTTTTTCAAAACCCATTCTACACGGCTTTGCATCTATTACGGTAATCGCAAATTCCCAGTCTTCAACGATTATATTTTTCATAACTGCCCTCCGCACGTAAACTCCTGTTTATTCGTACATGAATATATTCTTTTATCTATCATATCATACTTTTTTAAATATAAAAATTCGCAGCTATCCCTTAGTGGAAAGCTATGTATTTCTGGAGTTATGATAGAAAAAGATTTTCGCTTCCGAGTAGATTATCTTACTCTGACATACTTCTGCTGATATTCATAATCCAAAATGCTCATCACAATATCGGAATAATACTTGCCTTCAATGTAAGCATTTTCGCGTAATACACCATCTTTTTTAAATTCATCATTCTTACACCTGTCATACCAACTTTCCCAGACTGCTCTGTCAGGGAATTCAGGTGCAGACAAGGATTCACCGCCGCACATATGAACAAATTCACGGTGTCTGCCTATGCTCAGACGATCATCAATATCGCTTTCTTTTATACTTCTTAATAAGACTTGATTTCCCTGTATTTCAGGTATTTCAACCATGAGTTTGCTTCTCCTTGGAGGAAGATATGTCTTTCTGGAATGACAGTGGGAAAAAGATTTTTGGTTTCAAGTGCCGGTTATGCTTAAACTGTACGTAAGTATTGTTCTTTTGTCAATCCAAAAAGTCTGCTGTCTTGAAACCCGGAATTGCAGAAGTAGTAATCCTTAGATTGACCCTCCAAAAGCATTCCGACTTTCTCCAGAACTCGTCCGGAGGCAATATTATTTATTGAATGGGACGCTTCAATTCTGTTCAAGCCTATTTCAATAAACATATACCGTAAAACGGCTTTTACAGCTTCCGTCGTATATCCATTTGACCAAAATTCTCGTGCAAGGCAATACCCAAGAATGGCTTTTTGGTCGTAATCATTAACATTAACAATACTTACAGAGCCAATGAGCT
>JAEWSZ010000044.1 GCA_023397905.1 Bacillota bacterium
ATTTTCATATGCCCAGGAAGCTATTCACCAAGGTGCCCTGGATTATTGCCTGAAACCTGTGGACCCGTCCAAAACGGATGAATTGTTGAAAAAAACCCACATCTATCTTGAAAATAAAAGAAGCCTCAGAAATAATGAAATTCTGGAGGGACTGAAGGGCACTTCAGGACGTAAAAGCGCAGTGATAGAAGATTTTTTACATAAGTATACCAGAGGTATATGGTTTTCCATGGTGGTGTATTCTGAAAATGATAATTATAATGTCAAAGAGCTGAGAGGACTGGAGGGTTATCATCTTCTTGGTATTAAAGTAGGCGTAAATAAATACCAGTATATAGTGAACACGGAAGAAAATATATCAGCGGATAAAATAGAGGGATTATATAAAAAGCCGGATATTATAAGTGTCGGCATAAGTACCGTTGTTGAAAAGCCGGAAGATTTTCAGAAATTGGTTAAAGAAGCTGATATTGCGGCCTTAAAGACTTTTGTCTGCGGCGGGAAAGGGGTATTTTTTTATACCAATAATATCCGGATACTAAAACCGGTGCTGGATAAAATTTTCAATGCCGTAACAAACGGAAAATTTGAACTGCTTACTGGTATTAACGAGGAGCTGCGGGAATTATTTGCGCATCAGGGACTTGGTATGGCCGAAGCCATTTATCTGTGGAATCAGGTTGTCAGTATTATAAATAACAAATTTGAAGACAAAAGCGCATACTTGAATCTGGAATTTTTAAGCTATTCCGAGTTGTGCGCCCGATTCAAGGATTTTGAATCCTTGTGCGGTTATCTGCAGGAAGTGTTTAATGAATTGGGTCCGGACAAAGACGCGTCTCTTGGCAATCAGGAAATCAACGCATCTTTTATTAAAATGGTGGATTATATCAAGGCTAATTTCAGTCAGGAACTGTATCTTAAAGACTTGGCGGTAAAATTTTATATTAATCAGTTTTATTGCTGCGAACTTTTTAAAAAATTTATGGGGAAGACCTTTTCTGAATTTATTGCCAGCCTCAGAACGGAAAAGGCCTGTGAACTGATGATGGACAAAGAGCTTTCCATAGAAAAAGTCGCGGAAATGGTGGGCTATAGCGACTACTACTATTTCAACAAGGTATTTAAAAAATACTGCGGCATGCCTCCTGCAAAATACCGGAAAAACCATATTTAAAATAGCTGAGAAAGAAGGTGCATCCTTGGGTATGAACAAGCTGAAGCTTAAACACCAGATTGCTTTCCTTGTTGGAGTTTCCGTCGTCCTTATGATACTGGTCCAGCTTTTTTACTACTACAGATTTTATATACTTACCCAGGAAAGGGCAAAAAATTATGAAAGTACTATTATCAATCAGACCACTATAAAAATAAATTCCATTCTAAGCGACGTGGAATCCGCCGCCAATGTCATAGCATACAACAAGCATATACAGGACTTTATATATTCCGATGATCATGCTGCGCGTGCATTCATCCTGGGGCCTTTTGCAACAGACGTATTGGGAGATGTAAAATCCTTAAATCCCAACATCTACAATGTCAGGATTACAGATAATAAAGGGCGTATCACATCTACTTACTTTGATTATGACTCTGATATCTATGCCAATATCCAAAAGAAATATAATTATGTCGATGATAACTTCAAATCGCCCACCTTTACAAATATTTTCAAAGACAGCAGCACAGGAAAGTTTTTCTTTTTCTACATAGACCCCATTGTGGACACAAACGGAAGAATAGACCTGTTTAAAAAAATCGGCGTGTGTACCGTCACTATTGATACTTCCACAATACAGGAACTCGTTGCGACTATGGAGCTCACTCCCAATGCGCTGTTTGTCGTATTGGATGATGAAAACAGGGTGGTCGCGTCAAACAATAAAATGGAGCAAGGGGAATTGTTTAACGATATTGCGCTTGGAAGCCAAATAGGCTCTGAAACCAGTAATACCGTAATGTATAAAAACCAGAAAGTTATTCTGCAGCAAAAGGAGCTGGGAATGGCAGGCTGGAAGATTGTCAGCGTGCTTCCTATGAGCGAGTTGACCAGTGATATGCAGTCCATGAAGAGTTTCGGTATTGCCACGGGCGTCATTTTATTGCTTATCCTGGTGTCAATAGGATATTTATTCATGAGAAATATAACGGGTCCGGTGATTGGGCTTGTCAGGGACATGAAGAAAATAGGCAAAAGTAATATCGGATTCAGATTGCATGTTCAATCAACCAATGAAGTAGGCATATTGGCCATGGATATTAATAAAATGCTGGATCAGATAGAGGATATGACCAGGAGAATTTTTAACACCCAGACAAGATTATATGAAATGGAATTGTCCAAAAAGCAGGCGGAATTTTCTGCTCTTCAAAGCCAGATCAACCCCCATTTTCTGTATAACACCCTGAACTGTATCAGCGGTATGGGTTTGGCCAACGGGATCGTGGAAATTGCTGGAATATCTTCAAGTATGTCGAATATATTCAGATACAGTATACGGAAGGATGAGCTGGTTTTTGTGCGCGAGGAAGTTGAGTGTGTCCGGGAATACCTGTATATCATAGGCTTGCGCTATGGAGACAGGTACTCAATAAACATGGATGTGACGGAGGAGGTCATGGACTTTAAGACATTGAAAATGATTTTGCAGCCTATTGTAGAAAATGCTTTATATCACGGACTTGAGAAAATAGAGGAAGGGGGGATGCTGGACATAAAAGGATTTCGCAATGAAGACGGGAATATATGCTTTGAAGTAAGCGATAATGGAGCCGGAATAGAAGAATCCAGGCTGGAGGGAATCCGGGAAAGGTTGGACAGCGCTTCGAATTATACAGAAAACGGCAATCCAAGAGGGGTAGGGATAGTGAATATTCAGAGAAGAATCAGACTTACCTTTGGTGAAAAATATGGTTTGTTTATATATAGTAAGTTGAATGAGGGGACAAAAGTGGTAATATCAATGCCCGCTTTTGAATGATAAAAACACTAAAAAACATACAAAATAGCCCAATATATGAATTTAATTTAAAACTGTTTCTAACTATACTTAAATTGCAGAATACAGTTATTATACTTTAATTTATACAGGGGGTAGGTACTGTGCAAAATATGATATATGAAAAATTTGAACCCTTAAAGAATGCAGCATTGGTTTTGAACTATTTGATCAGTATGGTAGATGAAAGCAATGATAATCTTCCTTATTGGTTGGTCCTTCCAAACAAAAAGCCTGCTGAAGCGGCACATTGCCGTGTAGATGATGCCGAACTTGTGGGCTCGTGGTATGAAGGGATAGATTCAGCAAGAAAAATGCTGAAAACAGAGATTGGTACGGAGGTACAGCAATCTTTCCATAGACACATCATGAAATCCTGGGGAGAGCACGGGTTACGTTTCCACGAGCAGTATCCCTGGACTCATACTAATCATAGTTCTTTTCATGAAATTGGATATATTCTTCCTGCATTAAATCGTATCCTTGAAAATAATCCTGACGATGTGGAAGCTGAGAAGCGTTCATCCGAATTGATACGAGGAATGAGATCTCTTGTAATTGAAAGGAAAGTGAAGACATTTTGGTCGGGAGACTCGGCGGAAACAGAGCCTGTGTATGAATTCCCAAATGATGTATATTTAAAAGATGGTGGCTTTGACTTATCAAGACATACCGGCAGAGGGGAGCAACCAATCAGGAATGCTATTATGCTCCACTCTCTGGTCAGAAGGTATGAGATTTCAAAGGATGAAGTTGCGCTGGATCTCGCCAAAGGCCTGGCAAACCATCTTCTGGGAGTCTCCAGGTATTTTAATTATAAAATGGAGTTTTTCGGACATGTTCATTCTGCCGGTTGGGTCGCCTCCGGTCTTGTGAGACTTGGGCGTTTGACGGGGAATAAAAGATATGTTACCTGTGGTAAAGGGATATATGATTATATCCGTTCTTTATCTTCCTCCTTTGGATGGGTTCCTGAATATGCGCAATGGCATCCTGCCAATGAAGAAGTCTGCGAGACTTGTTGCATCAAGGATATGATTGAATGTGCGAATGAACTTATATTATCAGGCTTTAATGCGTACTGGGAGGATATTGTTCTTTTTTCAAGAAATCAGTTGGTTGAAAATCAGGTGAAATATACGGGATATGTGGTAGCAGATAATACTTTACCCAACAGCAACGGGATCACATACAGAGACGTTGGCAAAAGAATGCTAGGTGGATTTACCGGAGGCTCTCTGGTGAACTCGATTTCATTGTCTAAATTTCGTTCAATCGCGGGTTGCTGCGTAGGAATGGCTCCTGTGGCATTAAAGATTGTCTGGGATAGAGCTGTGGAATTTGAAAATGGTGTAATCATTGTAAATATACCTATGGACAAAGAAACAGAAGAAGTAGCAGTTACAATGAAATACCCGGATAAAGGATCTGTAGTCGTGACAGCGAAGAAAAAATGCAAAGTTGCCTTTAGAATATACTCCTTTATGGGAGATAACATAGTGTATAAGCGAAACGGAATCGAACATACGCCGCTGCTGGTTGGAAAGCTTGCAATATTCGAGGATGTCAACCCGGGTGACATTGTAGAACTTGAACACAGCATTGAAACATTACAAGTGAAAGAATTTGTCTGTGGAGGAGAATACACTATTTTATGGAGAGGCTGCGATGTAGTGGATATACTTCCGCGTGGTGAACATATGAGGCTGTATCAGCGCGAGATTGCTGCTCCGAAATATTATCCTTTACCGGAAGATATAAAATATACCGGTGCAGCAAATATGGGACCGACACAACAGACGCAGAAGCAAAATATATAAATTGTAAAATAGAACCTCTATAGGGGAAAAAAGATGAGATCCAGAGAAATTAGTGAGAAAGTGATTTATAATAATCCTTTGCAGCCGGTGAGGATAATTCACGAATGCAGACATGGTGAAGGTAGCGGGCCATGGCATTATCACCATGAGTTGGAACTGATTACCGGTATAAAAGGAGAGTTCTGTATATTTACAAAAGAACTGGCTATAAAGCTGAAATCCGGGGATGTTGCGGTCGTTGGTTCCTTTGAACCCCACCACTCCTTCATTGAAGATGAAAATATGGAATATATTGTTTTGCAGTTTGATATCTTCAGATTTATCAGTCAAGACCTCATTTCATATATGAAATACTTCACTGAAAATGGACGTCTTCTCAGCCGTTTAAATAGTATATTCAGAGAAAAGCCTCAAGTGAGTGAAAAAATCCACCGGTATATCGTTGAAATTGCTTCAGAACATGAACAAAAGCAAAAAGGTTATGAAATTGCAATTCATAGCCTTATTCACAGGATTATTCTGGAGATTTTAAGGAATGACAGAAGTGCTTTGCTTGAAGTTAACTGCAGCCTTGAACTTCAAAAGCTTCTGCCTGTTCTGGAGTACGTTGAAAAAAACATTAATAATAGAATCACGATGGAAGAAGCTGCAAAGCTTATAAATTTTGACTATTATTACTTTGGAAAGTATTTTAAAAGGGTCATTGGGAAGACATTTAAGGAATATGTCAACAATAAAAAGATTGTAAATGCTGAAAGAATTCTTCTGACCCAAAATGTAACTGTCATGGAAGCGGCATTAGCGGTAGGGATGCCCAATATGGCAAATTTCTATAAGGCATTCAGAGAGTATAACAATTGTTCACCTAAAGATTTCAGAAATATGGCGTTGAACAGAGTGAACCCAAAGCCAATTACTTTCAGCTGAAAGCCTATAGCTTGGATTTGAGGCTAAATATAGGTTTCAACCGTAATTGACTTTGTGACTCTTTAGTATTAAAAAAATATGAGGAGATAAAATATGAGTACCAATAAAAAATTTGTTGATATTGCACAACAGCTTAAACCCAAACTAAATAAAACGGCTGTTTTCCCCAAGTATTTAATTGACGTTGTTGGCGATAAGGACGCATTTCAAGGATGGAAAATAAATAATTCGGAAGAAATAGAAAATCTAAAACTAAAAGCTTTTGGTAAAAATGAGAGCTTTGTTATTGATTTTGGAGATCATCAGGTAGGTTATATTAACTTCTCAATAAAGACCGTAGGCAGCCCTCCGGATGCTCCTCTAAGGTTGAATCTGATTTTTGGAGAGATGCCCTGTGAAATAGCGGAATCTTTTGACAATTATGAGGGAAGACTGAGCCGTTCATGGCTTCAGGAGGAAATCATCAATATTGATGTACTACCTTGTGAAATGCAATTACCCAGACGTTACAGCTTCCGATACTTGAAGATTATTGTCATTGACACATCCAAAAAATATAAAGTGGCATTTTCAAATATTTATATTACGTCGGTTACATCAGCAGATATATCAAGAATTGAACGATTAGATACTATCCAAGAGGATTTGAGAGTCATGGATAATATCAGCATAAAGACACTTCAGGATTGTATGCAATCAGTATTTGAAGATGGGCCGAAAAGAGACAGACGATTATGGATAGGGGACTTAAGACTGCAAGCTTTGGCAAATTATCACACTTTTAAAAATTACGACCTTGTAAAGCGCTGTCTTTATCTTTTCGGGGGAATGACTCTTAAAAGCGGTCACATTGGAGCATGCGTCTTTATAGAACCGCAACCTTTAGTGGATGATATTTATCTTTATGATTACTCCCTTTTCTTTGTAGCAAGCTTGTATGATTATTATACAGCAACAAATGATATAGAAACTTTGAATAATCTTTGGCCTGTTGCCTTAAAACAATTAGAGCTTGCTTTAGAAAGATTGAATGAAAAAGGGATAGTTAAAGATGATCCGTCATGGTGGTGTTTTATCGATTGGCATAATGACCTCAATAAGCAAGCAGCTGCACAAGCTGTTCTTATATACTGCCTGAAAAGGGGACTTTATTTGGCAAAAGAATTAAAACAGAACAAAGTCATAGATTTTATCAAAAATAAAATTGATTTTGTATCAAAAGCGGCAATTGAGCATCTATGGATTAACGAAAAAGGGGTTTTCATCAGCGGTGAAAACGCACAAATATCCTGGGCATCACAAATCTGGATGGTACTTGCAGAAGTTTTCAGCGAAAAGGAAAATGCAAATTTACTGGAAAGATTATTTATAGATCCACCGGCAATTAAAATGAATACTCCTTATATGTATCATCATTTTATTGATGCACTGTTCCTATGTGGCATGAAGAAAAAGGCATTGGAACAAATGAGGGGATATTGGGGCGAAATGGTGAAGGATGGAGCTGATTGTTTCTGGGAAGCCTACAACCCTGAAGATAAATTCTTTTCTCCATATGGAAGTAATGTCATAAACAGTTACTGCCATGCATGGAGCTGCACTCCCACATATTTTATAAGAAAATTCCTGCTTTAAAATAACAAGCAAATATAAATTTTATATTTTTTATAAATTATGGTAAAATATTACTTGTATAAATATTGGCTATATCAAATTTTTAGTGCTAATAATATATTATTAGGATACTTTTTATCTACAAATAAAAACTTGAGTAATTAAAATAATCAGTTTGATTAGTAGGGAGGGGGAAATGATATTCAGGTATCACTTTATGATACTGTTAGTAATTTTTTTACATATTACTTCCAACAATTATTATTGGATTTAACATCAAAATGAGTATTCAACTTTAAAATAAAACAGAATAGGACCACATTTTTTACTTATGTGGTAAAATACTACTTGAATACTGTATTTGGATTATTTATATAAAAGGAATATGAAAATGAAAACCTTGTTATTTTTAGCTAAAGGGTTTGAGACAATTGAATTCAGTGCTTTTATTGATGTCATGGGATGGGCGAGGAATGATTATGGACTTGATCTTCCTGTTGTGACCTGTGGTTTTCAAAAGAAAGTTATAAGTACTTTTAATATTCCGGTATTGGTCGAGAAAACTATTGATGAGATTGATGTGGATGATTACAATGCTCTTGCAATACCAGGAGGGTTTGAGGAATTTGGATTTTATGAAGAAGCTTACGATGAGAAATTTCTGGACCTCATAAGAGAATTTAACAAAAAAAGAAAAATCATTGCTGCGATATGTGTCGCAGCTTTGCCTGTAGGTAAAAGTGGTGTTTTAAAAGATCGAAAAGCAACTACGTATCATCTAGGAGACGGAAAACGACAGAACCAGTTGAAAGAATTTAATGTTAATGTAATCAATGAGCCTGTTGTGGTTGATGAAAACATAATTACTTCATATTGCCCTGAAACTGCACCTGCAGTTGCTTTTAAATTGTTGGAGTTGTTGACATCTAAAGAGCAAATGGAAGTTATTAAAACTGCAATGGGATTCTAGATGAAATCATATCATAAGAGCTAAGTATAAAAAATAAGTATATCTGAATGAAATTATAGAAAATTATTTTTGGGTATTCATTATACCTCCAAAGTCAGTACTTATTTGTATTATATCAATCTTCACTGGGTTTGAAGGATAATTGAAAAATGATAGAAGAATAAAGGAGACCAACTATGAATAAAAAAAGAATTACGAAAATTAAAGAATTAAAAGAACATCTTAAAAAAATAGAGTATCTGAGTAGTTCTATTTCGTTATTGCATTGGGATCGCGCTGTTAATATGCCAAAGGAGGCAATTGAATACAGAAGCGAAATGATTGGATACTTAACGGGTGAGAGCTACAAGCTTACTACATCTGAAAAAATGAAAGAGTTTATCGATTATTTTAGTGGAATTGATGATTTGGATGATTTAACCAAAGCAACGATAGAAAAAATAACAAAAGATTATAATTACGCAATGAAAATACCTGAATCTGAATACATTCAGTATGAAATTGATAAGGCACTCTCACAAAATGTATGGGAGGAAGCTAAAAAGAAAAACGACTTCTCGATTTTTAAGCCACACCTTGCTAAAATTATCGCTTATAATAAAAAGTTTTCTGAATACTGGGGTTTTGTTAACAATAAGTATGATGGTCTTTTAGATATTTATGAACCTGGAATGACAACAGAAAGGCTTGATGTAGTATTCGGAGATTTGAGAGAAGCACTCGTTGATTTACTTCAAAGAATTAAAAATTCAAATATTAAAATTGATGATTCTTTTTTAAAAGGAAATTATTCTGTTAAAAGCCAGAAAAAGCTTGGAGAAACCATTTTAGATAAGATCGGTTATGACCACGAAAAAAGAGGAAGAATTGATGTATCAGAGCATCCGTTTACAACAAACTTTGGAAATAAGGATGTCAGAATAACCACAAAATACGATACTTCGGATTTCAGACCTGCAATCTTCTCTATGATTCACGAAGGTGGACATGGAATCTACGAACAAGGCATTCCTGATGAACTTGAGGGAACATCTTTAGGTTCAGGTGCGTCAATGGGTATGCACGAGTCGCAATCACGGTTTTATGAAAATATCCTTGGGAAAAGCATAGAGTTTTGGAGCTATTTTTACCCTGAATTTCAAGAAACCTATGAAGAGCTTGAAGGGATAGATCTAAAATCGTTTTATAGGGCAATCAACTGTGTAAAGCCATCTTTAATCAGGATTGATGCAGATGAATTAACTTATAGTATTCATATAATTATTCGATATGAAATAGAAAAGCTACTGATAAACAGCGATATTAATATAGATGATGTTCCAAGGCTTTGGAATGAAAAATATAAGGAGTATTTGGGTGTGGAGCCAGAAAACTATGCTGACGGAGTATTACAAGACGTTCATTGGGCTGGCGGTGATTTTGGGTATTTTCCAACCTATGCACTTGGAAACTTGTATGGGGCGCAAATTTTCAATAAGCTAAAAGAGAAAATTCCAGATTGGAATCAAAAAATATACAGTGGAGACTTTTCGTCTATTACTAAATGGTTAAAGGAAAATGTTCATCAGCATGGTGCAGTATTAAAGCCTGCTGAATTAATCAAAGCAGTTACAGGCGAGGAACTGAGTGCAAAATATTTTATAGAGTATCTTAACGATAAATTCGGCAAGTTATATGGTGTATAAGCACTTATGATAACTTGTTTTGATATCTGGTGAAATATTATAAGTATTAAAGCGCCCCTCCAATTACGCGAAATAATAATTTCGCGTAATTGGAGGGGCTTTCTGAATCTAATCAAGTAATCTTTCTTTTTTCTTCTTTGGCAACTTTATCATAACGGTAAGCAGAGCAAGCTAATCCTACAAAAATCGCATTCGTGATAATGCTGGATTTACCTTCGGAAACGAATGGAAAACTATAGAACCATCCAAATTGTAACCCCAAATTCCCCATTACATAAAATGTAAATTGTAGTACTAGCGCTAAAATGCAAGAAAGTGCTAATACTTTTCCTAGCTTATTTCTTATTTTACCAACCATTCGGATTAACATTCCATAAGCAGCTACTACAATTAAAATAAGCGCTATTGATAAAACCAATCCATATTTTAGTATCCAATATGAAATTCTGTAATTATCTTGATAGTGTTCTGGGAGAATATCTTCCAATGTTGTTACGTCGCCATGTTCTATAAATTGCATTTTATAACCATAATGGAAATCATCTATATTTTTAAAATACCATTCACTTGTATAATAACTCTTTAATTCATCATGTCCAAGATTAATTGTTCCTACCAGTTTGGCTTTACCCAGTAAATCCTTTATCAGTATGCTATTATAAGAATCATCAAAATAATTTTGCGCTACTTCTTCCGGGTAAAAGCATTGTTGTATAAGGTACTTAAAATCACCATTAAATGATAAAGCAAATACCGCCAATACAATTCCCAGACTTAAAATCCAGGAGAACACTTGGGTTCTCCTTTTTCCTTCCAGCATTCCAGTAGCGATCATATACAACAACGTAGAATATATTGTTATCAGTAATATGAAATTAACAGTTAATGCATACCCACCCAAGAGATGTGAAGAAGTACCTATAATAACCGCAATTATTACAGTAGTTAAATGGATTGATTTGTACTTTTTTCTCCTATTAAAATAAGCCAACCCCATGATACTAGGAATACTTAGAAGTTCCCATGCAAATAAGATTGTTCCATATAAATATATTCTGAATATAAAAAATGCCAGACACAATAGTAAAGTTCCTACAATAACTTTAAAAAAAATTTTTATATGCTTTACTATATTTTCATACCCCAAATAATACACTGTTAAGAAAATAATTATTCCATATGAGTAGTAAAAAAAGTCTGAGAAAGAGATTTCACTATTAGAAGCGATGCCCACTCGGATATTTCCTAATATTCCAATCACTATTAAAGCTATAATTAATATCACTGTTAAATGATTACTTTGCACCTTACGTACTGAGTTTAAGTGAGCACCGATTTCAACTGCATCTCCCATGTTTTCAATTGCTTTATTCCATGCATTCGACTCCTCCATACCTCCAAGAACATATTCAGCTTTTTTGTCTTCTATATGAGCTGCTAATTCTTCCTTTATTTCATCCCGAATTGGTTTATATTGTATCTGTTCAATAACATCATCAAGAAAAAAATCTAATTTCTTAGATGGACCATGCTGCTGTTCCATATACATCACCCCCGATCACGCGATGTACTGCTCTCTGATAAGTATCCCATTCCCCTGTCTTTTCAGCTAAGAGCTTTGTACCATTTTTGGTGATATGGTAATACTTCCGCATTCTTCCTGTTTCAGCCACTTTTTCATAACTTTCAATTGCACCATCCGTTTCTAAACCGTGTAAAACAGGGTATAATGTTCCTTCTTTTAATGAAAATACGTTTTCACTTCTGAATTCCAACTCTTTTATCATCTCATAACCATACATATCCTGTTCTTCCAAGAGCTTAAGGAGTAGCATTGATATACTAATATTCATAAGTTTTTTATCCATATATCTTATTCCTCCATACCTAGATTTGATAGGTATTATTATACATAGATTACATATGTATGTCAATATCTAATACTTTTTGATAGACATATTATTTCACCTAAATTCCCGAACTAAAATATCACATACTCAATTATTGAATTTAAAATATTTATCATAGGGATGAGGCTATGATGGTTTTATGTCTATTGTAGATAGTGCCTGCTCTCGCTTTTCTATAATGTTTATTTTAGATAAAGTATCTTCCAGGAAAGCCGCCTTATGATTGGAACTTCTGCTACATTTGGTCGCTACGGTAAGGTGGCGGCCCCTCACGGACAACAAATAACGGCTTGGGACATAATAACTTCTCCGTTCCCAAAGCCGCCGTTTGGCACTATAAACTTGCTTGTGGCAGAATTGCGCTACCGCCACAACAACGGTTTTTTTATTACCGTTTTATAATAAAGGAATACTTTTTACGGCCTCCAGAAGCTAATTTTATCAGCGCGATCCGCTGTAATTTCTTCAATAGCTGTAAGATGATTTTCGGCATCTCGTTTAGCCTCCAGATAATGGATGCCTCGATCCGAGTCTATAACCGTTCCGGAAAATTTTTCGGCTTCACCACTGCGATTATCCACAAAATAACGCACCAGCTGGCCTTGGTAATAAAAATCCGTCCCATTAAAGGTAAGGCCGAATTCATCATAATCATCTAATACAGCCCGGAAATTTTCATAACCGGCAGCATCTGCAGGGGTAACAACGGCATCGTAGGTAACTTCGTACGTTTGTGCGTGTGCGCTTGTGGCAAAAACAGTCATTGTACCTGTTACCAAAGCCAACGCAAAGAGTATCCCAACAAAGGAAGTTTTTTTAATCTTCATAATTGACACAACCCTTTCTTCAATAGAGTTTTTGCTAAAATTGTTTACAAGAGGAGTAAGACGGCCTTTCTTTTCTTCCAGCCCAATCAGGGTCAGAGCATAAGCCGACTTTATCGTTTCTCCGAATGCCCGCACCACTGTTTCATCACAGGATAATTCAATGTCGCGGTTTGCCAGCACATACAACACCCACACAAAGGGATTGAACCAATGAACACAAACGACGGCGGTCAGTACAAGCTTGGTCAAAGTGTCAAAACGCCGGATATGAGTATGCTCGTGGGTAAAAACGTACCGTAATTTCGTTTCATCTGTCCAGTCAATTTTCTTAGGAAGAAGTATCACGGGACGGAATACGCCATAGGTCAAAGGAGCCTTTATACGGTCACTTTGCCGTAGCTCCACAGGCCGACGCAAGGGGTGCTCTCTCAACCAATAGGAGGCAAAGTCATTTTCAACAGGCAGGGACATTTTAAACTCCCTGCGGCACTTGATATAGGCCACGATGAAAAACAACGCGCAGGCACACATTCCTATAAGCCAAACAATTTCAATCGGTGAAATTGATATGGTTGATGCGCCAACTCCAATAGGTTCTTCTGTGCTGGGTATATTTTCCATATTGGGGATGCTCGGTATTCCCGCAGGAAAGGGTAGGGCTGCTCTTTCCGCAAAAATACGTTTTACCATATCTATCCATGTGTAAAAACTGAAACGCGATGAGATAGAAAACGGTATAAGCAAGCGGCAAAGCACAACACCCCACAAAACAAGGAAAGTCTTTTTCGGCAGTTTATGCAGGGCAAGTGCGCGAATAATCACAACTGCCACAATCAGGACAGATGCAGAAAGGCTCATCTGAAAAACATCCATATCCACACCTCACTCCAAATTATTGACAATCTGCTTTAACTTTTCGACTTCCTCGACAGACAGGTTTTTCCTGTTTAACAGAGAAGCGAAAAGCAAATCCGCAGAACCGTCAAACACCTTGTTAATCAGTTCCGTTGTTTCCTGTTCCTGCACTTGCTCCTTTGGGACTAAGGCATGGCATAGAAAATTTGGTTCCCTGCGCTCAATTGCACCTTTTGATAAGCGTGTAGGTGGTGTTCATGTTCCAACCTACCTGCTCTTTGAGAATATCCGAGACTTTCTTGGCGGTCATATCACCCTCTTTCCAAAGAACGTCCATGACCTTTAGTTCGGAATCAAACAGTTTGATTTCCATATAGCCTCCTCCTTACTACCCTGGTAGTTTTGTCGACATCCTTATACTACCACAGTCGTTTAAGATCGTCAACACTACTTGAGTAGTGTTTGAAAATATTTTTGATACTAATTCATAAGGGTAGTCCTTTGGCCTTGAATAAAGCACCTGTCCCTTTGTGACGCTTCATCTACAAAGGAACAGGTGCTTATACATTCCGTCTGTTGGCTGTCCATCTCGTTATTGTTGATTTCAAATTCTTGCTTCCTTATGCACCCTGCCCATTCGCGCCCGGATTGTCCGAGCCATAGCCCTCCAAAAGATTGACCACGCCCCACACCGCGAGGCCCGCGCCCAAAGCGACGACAAGGGTTTGCAGGGTATCCACCGCAGAAGAAAAGAACTGCATAAATGTACCTCCGTTTCTCCGGGGCCATGCCCCGGCCATGAAAAAAACCGCCCTTTCAGGCGGCAGCGTAACCTCGGGACAAAATGTCCCGAACCTTATACAAAGGCGTCCAAGTCGTCAAGATCGTCATAATTGAGGATGTCCTCGTCCCCGCCTATGGCCGCCTCGTCCGCCTCGTACACCTCGCAGAGCTCCTCCGGCCCCGGCATCCTGCGCCGGGTGATGATGAGGCCGGTCAGGCTCAAAGGCGTTTTGCTTATCAGCCTCAGCCGTGTACTTGTAATTCGGGTGTTTTTTCAGATCATACTTGGGGGACAAAAAAGCCCGCAGGCCGCGAAGCTGCATGATGCATTTGTTTCCGTCCATCGTAATGAGCTCGTCTGGGGCCATGAGCTCACGGCCCAAACGCTGCATATTCTGCCCGTAGCTTTCCGACTAGCCCCGCGTCCGGCTTTCGGTCTGCAATGAAAAGTTCAATGATTAAAGTAATCGGTTTAATTTTATTTATTGTTACTAATACCGTTATAAGTATAAATATTAATATTTATACACTGCTAGAAGGAACTACTACAACAATTTTCAATCTCGTTGCTTCAATTGTATTTTTAGTATTATGGTTTCTTTTAAGTCTTTATAAAGGAATAAAAAAAGAAAAGATGTTTAGAACATTTCTCATAGTATACTGGGGTATTGATATTTTTTTTACTGTGTTAATGGGAATATTGTTTTTAGCTGGTTTTAATCCAATATTTCTTTTACCATTTTACATATGGTATTTCAGCCCATTATATGGTTTCCATTACATATTAGATTTTAATATTGCACAACTAATTTTAGTAACAGCACCTTTAGGAATATTATTTAGTAGTTTGGGTTGTTTTTCCGGATTGCTAATATCTAAATCAAAAATACTTTTTAAAAAACAAGGATAAAAAACTCATAGTTTTCCCTGACTTCTTTCATCTGCTGATACCCGCTCTCTTCAGGATACTTCAATCTACAGGAGGATATTTCAGATCATTTGTATAATACCAGCTTTCATCTCCTCCGGCGAACATGACAAGAACTTTATCCTGTTCTTGTTTTTCAATTAATCCAAATCGGTCATAGTCTGTAACTTTATTCTCATTTTTATCTACACATTGAGTCCCTTTAGGGATAATAATATCTTTTACCAACTTCTGGTTTCCTTTGGTATATTTTTCAGTATTTGCTTCGCGTATCCAACCTCTGTTATTTGATGGAGTATCATAAGTCCTAAAATTAACAAACAGCCAAACATTATCTTCTGTTGTATAACCGGCAAACATTACTTCCACTAAGGTATTTGATAGATCACATACTTTTGGTCCGCTTTCATCAGGCATCCATAATATTGATGAATTACTAATAAATCTATAATGCTCTTCATAGCCAATATAAGAAACAGATAAAGGAAAATTATCATTTGCTGTTGTGTTTTCAATACTGGCAGTGCCATTTGCAGTTTCATTTCCATCTGTAGTTAGTGTAACTTTAGTAGTATTATTGCTTATTGTTGCTGTTGATATATTGTCAACATTTCTAGAACAACTTGCACTGAATACTGTAATAATTGTTACTATCAGTAATAAATTTAATTTGAATTTCATGTTACACCTCTTATTGAGTAATTAGCAAGGATAAGCCTGATCCGATGAAAAATACACAACTCCCACTAAATAGGCTGTTTTTCTGACATGTGCTAATATATTACATTCTAATTTTACCAATTAAAATATGAATTTACAATAAAAGGATATTAGTCAAACGTATCATATGAAATATTTTTACATTATCAGTCTTCATCTTCTTCCAGGGGTTCCGTAAATTCAGTAAAATCACCGGAATCGAAATAATCTTCCTCCGAAAGCTTGCTGCCATGCTTTTCAGGGACTTCAGCATTATTAATATTAATAGATTTATCATTATTTATATTATTTTCTATATTCTCTATATTGCTTATGCCATCCGTATTATCTGCATTAATTAGTGTATTGATATTATTTAAATTGTCAGTGTGCTTAGTGTTACAGTGGTTATTGCTATGCTTATGCGGATCGGATTTACAGCAGTTTTCTGCCTTTTCATTCTTTTTTGTAAACTCTTCAATATCAGGGACTATAAAATCATCTTCAAAGAACCCGTTTTCTTTGAGCAGCAATAATAAAATTAAGCCGTCGACGATATCCATGTCGTCGTGGTTACTTTTTTTATGCTTGTGCTTTCTGTCGTCTTCCGGATAGGCAGAGCCCTGAATACCCTCTTTTTCAGCATTTCCAGCTTGCGGATTTATACCTGCTCCCGAATATTCAGAATCATGGTTATGATGTGGATGGCCGGATTTTTTTCTTTTATTTTTGGGCATAATTTTGAACTCCAGGATTTCTATAGATTCTCTACTAATAAATATGTATTGTTAACATAAAATGTGATTATCTGCAATATTACAAGTAGATAATACAGGTATAAGATAACAAAGTATATGTATTTTCTGGTCAGACAGAGGATTTACAGAAATTCCGAAATAGTTTGTTTCAGCAATGCCCCGGTTCCTCCCACTCCTCCCCAGAAAAGCAGGATATAAATATAAAGCAAAAGCCCAGGCATATGATCGCCGGGCTTTGTTGTATTATACCTGTAAACACTCTCAAATCAGGTTTTGCACACTTTTACAAGCAATATCCTTTTGTCCTCCACCTTTTCCACTCTAAATACCAACCCCTCATACTCAACAACGGGCTTATCACCTGCTGAGGGTATCCTGCCCAATTGACCGATTAAAAAGCCGTTAAGGGTATCATACTCATCCACCGGGAGCTCAACGCCTGTCAGGTCTGCTATTTTATCCAGATGGACAATACCTTTCACAAGATAAGTATTGTTATCTATCTGGTCAATTTCCTTATCTTCATCGTCATACTCGTCGCTCAGATTACCGACAATTTCCTCAAGTATATCTTCAACCGTAACTATCCCAGCCGTCCCACCGTATTCATCGATAACAACCGCTATATTCGTCTTTTCTTTTTGAAATCTTTTAAGCATATCATTAATTGGCATACTTTCGGGAACAGATATGATTTTACGGATAATACCGTTTATATTTTTTCCGTTATTACGGATTTTTTGCTCATACAAATCCCTTATGTGTATGAACCCTATGACGTTATCCTTGTCATCCTCGCAAATCGGATACCTGGTATACTTTTCTTTCATGGCCGTTTCCAGGATACTGTCGTAGGAATCCTCCCTGAATACACACACCATGTCCATACGGGGTATCATAACGTCTTTTACGTTCTTGTCGGTAAAATCAAAAATATTGTCCACATAGGTATACTCCGCCTTATCGATCAGCCCGTGCTTGTAGCTCTCCGCAACAAGTATTTTGATCTCATCATCCGTATGGGCCGCCTCGTGTTCCTCGACCATGGAATATCCCATGAGCTTTAATATAAGGTTTGTGGTGTGATTGAACAGCCACATGATGGGAAAGGTTGCCTTATAGAAAATGAGCAGCGGCATTGCCGTAGCCGTTGCAAATTTCTCAGAGCTGAGTATTGCCAGTGATTTAGGTACAAGCTCTCCAAGGACTATATGGAACGCGGTTATTATAAAGAAGCCCACAAAAACCGAAATGGAATGTATGGTGTTTTCGGAAAGCCCAAAGCTTTGCAGCAGAGGGCTGATTATTTTTGAAACAGTGGGTTCCCCGATCCATCCAAGCGCCAGAGAGGCCAGTGTTATTCCCAGCTGGCATGCGGACAGGTAGCTGTTTAAATCGTTTACAACTTTATATGCGTATTTTGCCGAAACGCTTCCTCCTGAAGCCAGTACTTCTATCCTGGATTTGCGCACCTTGACCATGGCAAATTCGGCTATTACGAAGAAGGCGTTCATAAATACAAAAAAGAAAATTAAAACAATATTTAATAAAATTATCATCTGATAAATTCAATCCTTCCTGGATTTCCTGCGTAAATTTAATATATTTAATATATCCTACATACAATGCAACAATCCCATGCTGTCACATTTCCAGAGCTTTACATACCTTGACCTTTGATACTTTCTTCTCGTTGACTTCTTCTATTTTGAAAATCAGCTCCTCGTATTCAACAGTGGATTTGTCACCGCTTTCAGGTATCCTGCCCAACTGCCCCGTGATAAAGCCGCTGAGCGTTTCATAGTCTTCGACGGGAAGATTGATCCCGAGTGCTTCCTGAACTTCTTCCAGACCTGCGGAACCTCTTATCATGAAGGTGTTGTCGTCTATTTTTTCCATACTTTTTTCAACTTCGTCGTCTTCATCAAATATATTGCCTACGATCTCTTCGATCAGGTCCTCCAGTGTGACAATCCCGGCTGTTCCTCCGTACTCGTCGATGATGACTGCAAGGTGGTTTTTGCTCAGCTTGAGTTCCTGAAACAGCTCGTCGGTTCTCTTGGAAGAAGGAACAAAATAAGGCTGCCGGATAATGTCCCTTAAGTTGAAGCTGTCGCTGCCGTCGGACAGAAACTGGATCAGGTATTTGGAGTGCATAATGCCGATAATATTATCTATGCTCTCTTCATAAACCGGAATACGTGAATATTTTTCACGGTTAAAAAATTCCGTCACCTCATTTAGGATTGCATCGGATGGAAGCGCGGCAATATCGGTTCTATGGGTCATTATTTCGGAAACCGTCTTGTTGTTGAACTCGAAAATGTTATTGATCATTTCTTTTTCATTTTCCTCAATGGTTCCCTTCTCCTCGCCCACATCGATCATCATACGGATTTCTTCTTCGGTGACCTGCTCATCTTCCGCATGAGGGTCAACACCGAACAGCTTTACAAAAAAGTTTGTGGACACGGTGAGCAGCTTTACGAATGGCGATGCAACCACAGATAAAATGTTCAAGGGCGTCACCACAAAAAATGAAATGGGTTCGGCTTTCTTCATCGCCAGCCTTTTTGGCACCAGCTCGCCCAGCACCAGCGTAAAATACGATAATATAATAGTTATAAGGATAACTGAGACGGTTTTTAAAATATTTTCAGGTATTGGCACCTGTGTTGATTTAATGACATCAACCAACCTGTCTGCAAAACTTTCCGAAGCGAAAGCACTTGCCAGAAAGCCGGCCAATGTTATACCTATTTGAATTGTCGCAAGGAACTTACTTGGTTCACTCAGAAGTTTTTTCAAAAGCCTGGCTTTTTTATTGCCAGCATCTTCCGCCATGAGCTTGATTTTGTTGTCGTTCAATGATATCAACGCAATTTCCGATGCCGCGAAAAATGCGTTAAATATTATTAACACGACCAAAAACAAAAGTTCTGTAATCAAATTTTATTCATCCTCCAAATATACAAATTAAAGCCCTAATAAGTCAAAAAAAGGCATAATCCCCCTAGATTGCTCCAGGAGTCTTATGTCCTCTATATATAAATAACTCTGTACAAACTTGTATCTTTAATATAATTGATGAAGTACTATCCTCATCCGCAGGCCCGTCGTCCATTACATCTACCACCCTAAAAACTTAATTATTTCATAATTTACTATATAATCAATATGCTGTCAAGTCGCAAGTGATTACTAATTTTACTCTAACGCCTGATAATTCTGTATTTTGCGGCGATTCCTAAGATTTACATTATTTATTGAATTATTACAGCTCCAAACACTGCTGTATGTATTATTACTATTTCCCGGCGGTTTTGTTGACGAAATCGCCTATATCATCAATTACATACTGAGGGATATTTGCAGGTATGTAATATTCATCCGGAGTGCCGTTTCCCTCTGTTTCCGTATATAGGTGATTAAGCTTTGGATAAAGCTTGAATTCCGCAGAGCTGCTATCTGCAAAAGCTTTTTTCCATCCGTCGTAATCAGTTGCCGGATTGACCTGGAAATCCCTCTGGCCTTGAAGTACAAGTACCGGCTTGTCAATTGACCCTGCCATGCCAAGGACGTCATAATTTTTCATGTCATTAAAATATTTTGGGGTGCCGAGAATATACCCCGCAGGCGGATTGGCAGGATCAAAGGAGGGATCCTCGATCATGGCTGCCTGAGCTTTTATCAGTTCCACCTGTTCCTGACTGGCCATACCCTTGTTCATAAAATACTCGGTCTGCTCTGCCATCAATTCATATATGGGCCTTGAACAGCCGCTCATGATTATACCTGCTTTGAAGAGTCCGGAGGTATCGGATTTCATAATCCTCGGAAGATCATATCCGCCCTCGCTGTGTCCCAGAACCATGATGTTTGAAGGATCAATCCCCGGGAGGGCTTTTAAATATTCTGCTGCAGCAAGTGCATCTTCTTCAAATTCCTCTTTCATAGTTATATCGCCCAGCAGCTGCATTTTCGTACCATGCTCCAGAGTGCGTTTTTCATATCTCAATACGGCTATATTTTTTGCAGCCAATCCAACAGCCAGATCACGGAAAGGCTTGAGAGCCCCTATACTTTCATCTCTGTCACTCGGATCGGAACCGTGAACAAGTATCAACACCGGAAACGGCCCATTTCCTTTAGGCATTGTGAGAGTTCCGGGCAGCTTCCATTCACCGCTTCCGAAAGAGACTTCTTCCTCTACGTATTGGGACGGATCATCATAGGTCGGCTTGGTATACAACTGTAATTGCGGCGCGGCTGAAGCGATTTCGTCAACCTTTCCGTCTTCGTCAAATCTGATTATATAAGTGTAAGCAGTTTGCTGTATAATGCACGGAATCATCAGGTTCTGATGGACCGCATTTTTAGTCAGTGATATTTTGTCATAATCAAAAGAAATAGTATTTAATGAAGGGGCTATCATCCCGATATATTGCTGCGTCAGATATTTTGAAAAAGAACTGCTCAGCAGGGCATAACATTCCTCTGTCCGGCTGTTTTTAAATAATTCCATAAATTTAACGCCGATTAATTTGAGATAATCATCGTTTGTGAGCTTCAGCCCCAGCTCATGGTTAACAGTGCTGAGCGGAAGGACGATTCTCCCTCCCGGAGTTGAAACCCGGGAAGTTAAACTGGTTGCCTTTCCTTTTGAGATCAGCTGGTTTTTCTTTAAATTAATCTGAAAAGAAGTGTTTCCCAATTTAAAAGTAGCCGTTTGACTTCCAGAGTCCCAGGTGGCTTCCCCTCCTTTGGCTTCACATATGTATTTTACCGGTACGGCGATATCCTTTAGAAGTGCAGCCGTATCTGCATTTTCCGCGGCAAAAGCCGTCGGGCTAGATAAAAGCAGCATGGCTGTAAATAAGCAAATGGCTTTAGATATTATTTTTCTCATAATTTTTTCCTTTCTGAATTACGTTTTTATATTATACTTTTTAACAAATCGATGCAAGCTATAAGTGAATATTTTCAGCCTGCTTGGACTGAGGACTTTTAACTATAACTTTACTCCAAGTTAATTGAATGTTAGTAATTACGGCTTATATTAGGATTATAGGATGCTGTTATTTCAAGTTATGGGAGGTTGATACATTGGATTTTTTAACGCATTTATGTATTGCCGGCAAGTTAAAACGGATTGTCAGAAAAGAACTGGATGTCAAGCTGAATACCTTCAGCTTTCTGCTGGGCAATGTCAAGCCGGATATTTCATCCAAATACGTGAACATACCTCACTTTAAAAAGGATTCAAATGATTTTGTCCGGAATGAAATCAAAAGCATTTTATACTGCAGGGTCTATCAAGGCAAAAGGTGTACCCACGATTTTTCAGAAAGGCTCGGAATCATTACCCATTATATTTCTGATTTCTTTTGCTATGCACATTCCGGGCATTTTACCGGCAGTATGGCGGAACACTATCTTTATGAGATAAGCATGATGCTGAAAAACATCAGAAATCCGGGAAACCTGGCATGCTCCTGCAGCCGGTCGCATATTGCGGAAAATGGGAATTTAAACTCCATATTCAACTATATCGACACGCTTAATGATGAGTATTTGTCGGCATTTACCGGTCAGGAAGCCGATTCAATAAAATCTCATCCGGAAGAATCACGTAACAAAGAATCGCATAAAGAATTACATGCCAAAGAATCACGTTTCATGGAAACCGACATGGCATATACAATGAAAGCATGCGTATTCCTGTGCCTTTCTGTAATCTCGGAATGTCTGGCAAGTGAAGAAAGTATTTCTGATCTGGCATATGATTATGACATGGAGCACAATTGGGATACTTTGACATAGGGGCAGGATTCATGTTATAATTTGGAAGACATATTCTTATGGAGGTCTTTAATGTATTCTGACAACGGATTTCCCGGCGGAGGTTTTTCAAATACAATGTTTTCTGTTTTCCCTGTGCTGTTTATATGCGCATTTGTGGTTATACTCATCATATTTATTGTTATGGCCATAAAAGGGGTTGGCCAATGGTCAAAAAATAACGGCCAGCCGGTTTTGATTGTCACTGCAAGGCTCGTTTCCAAGAGGACAGATGTCTCAAGCAGTATGCACACCGGTTCGGATTCCATTAATCACAGCCATACATCAACTTCCTATTATCTGACTTTCGAAGTTGAAACCGGCAGCAGGATGGAATTTTACGTAAATGGAAATGAATACGGGATACTGGTTGAAGGAGATACCGGCAAACTTAAATTTCAGGGCACCAGATACCTCGGATTTGAACGAGACGGTACAAGCCGGACAACTGTGGTATAAACAGATTTATCAGAAGTTTTATAAAGTCAATCAACTACCGCTTGTCACTCAATTTTATGCTTTTTTCTTGACTTTCTTACCCGGTACACAATATATCCTGTTATGGCAAAAAAGGCAATTACAGCTACCGAGGCTAAATTGAAAATGGACAGGAATCTTTTCACCTGATCGATGTTTTTTCCTATTACCCTGCCTATTAAAAGGTAAATGACCTGCTGAAGGACGATTGAAAAAATGATGTAAGAGAAATATACTCTTTTCTTTACTTTGAATACTCCCGCGAATAAAACCATTATAGAGCTTGTCCCCGGGATGAATTTGCTGAGGATCAGTCCATATTTTCCATATTTGTGAAAGACCTTTTCTGAGCGTTTTATATGCTTTTCATCCACATACCTCTGCACTATTTTGTAGCGCAGGACCTCATCCCCTTTTTTATATCCGAGCCAGTAAACCAGAATTGAGCCTGCGAGGCTGCCCACTACGGATACCAGCAGCACAAGGAAAAAATTGAAGTTGCTCCCCACAGTTGTCAAATATCCCTCGAGGATAATAACGGCATCTGATGGGAATGGAGGAAAAGTCAATTGTAAAAGGGCTGATAGAAAGAAAAAAAGGTATGTAATTATGGGATTTCCATTTGCGATGCTCTGAATGGAATTGAGTATAAAATCCTCCATTAAAATATGCGTCCTCCTCGTCGAAGATTGTCTGATATCTTATTATACCCAAAATCAAATAAAATGTCTGTTAATCTGGAGCCGGAAAAAACCTTAAATGCCGGACTTCAGAACTCAATACTTAGAATTCTTAAGGAGGAGTTCTGAAAAAACACTAAAAAACAGAAGCAACCAATGTGCGGCATAAGGTACACCGCACATCAATAGCTTCGTCCAGTTAAGAACTCTTCACTTATATTGAATACATTTTATCTTGAAACACCCTCTATTTGGCCTGTACCGGCGAATTTGCCGCGTAGGCTTCTTCAAAGTCATAGATCTGCCTGGAGAGTTCGGCTATATAGCCGTAGGCAGCGCCGGGATCCACATCCTCGGACATTACGGAAAGGATGTATGGATGTGTGGCGAATACTATACCCACATCGTTAGCGGTTTTTACCTGATTTCCGATTTTATGGGCAACTTTTACCGATTCCGGCAGTTTTGCGTCGATCCTGTCGTGCCAGTCAGTGTTTTCCATATTGTTTATCAGTTCGCCGTAAACTTCTTCATTATTCAGGTACAGCTTATACAAATCCTGTGCTATCAGGGCCATGTCATAGGGGCAGGAACGGTGCCGCTTGTCATAAAGCACTTTTCCGCCGAGGCCCATCATGTACTGCCGTACATTTTCTATGCCGTCAAGCCGTATAAGCATATTTACGCCGCAGTTGTCGCTTTTTCTTATGGACAGCTTGGAGGTCTCTCTGACAGTATACTCAGTGCCATAGGGAGATTGCTGAATTATGCCGGTTCCGGCTTCAAAATCCTCCTGCTTATACACCAGCTTGTCTTCCAGGCTCACCTTCCCAGCCTCTATATTCTTGAACAGGTATACATTGACCGGAAGCTTCGAGGTGCTGGCTGCGATGTATTCAACCTGGTCGTTGACGTTTGCCATCTCGCCTGTGGCCAGATCGATAAAGGTTACGCCATATCTTCCCGAAAGCTTTTTGGTATAATCCGATATCAATTTCTTCAGTTCATCCATTTTGCCGCTTTTGGCAATGGTTCCCATTTCGGGCAAATTGCCGTGATCCTTTGTGCTGACCACCCCGGAAGCAGGCTGAGTGCTGTCTGAAGGCTGCACGGTATCCCCGGAGGCCGACGAGGTTGACGGCGACACCGTGGATGGGGAGCCTGTGCCCGTGGACTGTGACTGGGTGGAGTCGCCGGACTTTCCCGTACCGGCGGCGTTATCTCTATTTAAAAATAAGTATCCGGCCATGACTAGGGCTATTACCCCCAATACAGCTGTTGTACCGGCCAGGAACCTTCTCCTTTTATATTTTCTTCCATTTTTTAAACGGTATTGACTCATTATAAAGCCTCCATAAATCTGATGTTAAAATAGCGGTTAATATCAGTATCTTATTTTAACATTAAGCTGTTGTTGATTCAAATAAAATTTGGGTAACATTTTATTTCCCCTTATTACCTGAAAAATCAGAATTGCTCCCGGCTACTGCTTGCTGTTTTCAAACAGCAGCCTGCAATTGTCGGCCCTGTATTTGGAATAAATGTACTCCACTGCCTGCCCGCTTTTGGAAAACAAGGTATTCTGCAGCTTTATCAGCGGTTGTCCGGGCTGGATCCTGAGCAGAGGAGAGTCCTCGTTATCGGCAAAAACTATTTCCAGGATGCTCTTGCTCTTATCAGGTATGAGCGGATATTTCCCCCTTAATATGTCGACGGAGGATCTTCCGCTTTTCAGCTGATCTATTATATCCGGGAACAGGTTCAGCGGTATAAAGGACTTGTTCAGGGAATACGCCTCATTGGGCTGATTGTTAAGGCAGGATAAGTATGTAATCATAGCTATGGGCATACTGCTGTTATAATTAAAAACGGTATTGAGAACATCCATGGAAGAGCTCTCTATTACAGTCATATCGGTTATATTTTTAGAGGCCGAATTCTGGCAGTCCAGTATTGAATCGGTAAAACCGCTGTAATTTTTGATGTCGATAATATTTTTACGCCCGAAAACAAAGGTGCCCTTCCCCTTTTCCTTGTATAAATATCCGCTGTTTGTGAGTTCGCTGATGGCCTGCCTCACTGTGGGCCTGCTTATGTCGTATAGCCGGCACAGGTCCTGTTCGGATGGAATCTGAGTATTCGGGGCGTATTCATTGTTTTCAATTTGCTTAATTATCAGGTCCTTTAACTGCAAATACAATGGTATGCTGCTGAACTTGTTAATCATATTGCTTTCTCCGTTTCTCTCCAGCAGGGCCGGAGTATATGGTCTCAGGATATTTTAACAAAATAAAAGATAGGATGATGTACTGACGTCCTATCTTTTATTATACTAAATTATAAAATTGTTCTTCAATAGTAATTTGAGACTAATTTGAAATATTCCCGGACAGGCCTGAATTTTTATACCTTCAGTTCAACCTGCACATCTGAAATGTCGCTGCCCGACAGTACGGGTTTGACTTCATTCTCAATAAATTCCGCCACCTGCTCCGGACACCTTCCGATGTAGTTCTTAGGCTCCAGGACGGAATTCAGGGCTTCAAGAGACATTCCGAACATTGGGTCCGCAGCTATCCTCTCGATCAGGTCATTTGACTCTCCGTCCACCTTTACCCGTTTTCCTGCATCCATGGAGTGCTTTCTGATCTGCTCGTGCAGCTCCTGCCTGTCGCCGCCGTGCTTTACCGCCTCCATCATGATGTTCTCGGTGGCCATAAAGGGGAGCTCATCCATGACATGTTTCAGTATTACCTTCGGGTAGACAACCAGACCGCTTGAAACATTTATATAAATATTCAGAATGGCATCCACGGCAAGAAAGGCTTCCGGAACGGAAATCCTCTTGTTTGCGGAATCGTCCAGAGTTCTTTCAAACCACTGCGTTGATGCGGTAATGGCTGGATTCAGAGCGTCCACTATAACGTATCTGGCCAGAGAGCCTATCCTCTCGCATCTCATGGGATTTCTCTTGTAGGCCATGGCCGAAGAGCCTATCTGTTTTTCCTCAAAGGGTTCTTCCATTTCCTTCATGCTCTGGAGAAGCCTCATGTCGTTGCTGAATTTATATGCGCTCTGAGCAATGCCGCTGAGAACCCCCAATACCCTGCTGTCCAGTTTTCTTGAATAAGTTTGCCCGGATACGGCAAATACGCTTTTAAAGCCCATTTTTCCGGCTATAAGCTGTTCCAGCTTTTTGACCTTTTCGTGGTCTCCGTCAAAGAGGTTCAAAAAGCTTGCCTGTGTGCCGGTGGTACCCTTGGAACCAAGCAGCTTCATGTTTTCAAGGGCATGGTCAAGGTCTTCCAGGTCCATCAGGAGCTCCTGTATCCAGAGCGTAGCCCTCTTTCCCACCGTAACAAGCTGGGCTGGCTGGTAATGTGTGAAGCCAAGCGTGGGCATATCCTTGTATTCCAGTGCAAAATCCGAGAGCTTCTTTATTAATGTGAGCATTTTACTTCTGACAAGCTTTAATGCCTCGGTCATAACAATAATATCGGTGTTGTCCCCCACATAGCAGGAGGTGGCTCCCAGATGTATTATGGCCTTGGCCTCCGGGCACTGCTCCCCGTATGCATGAACATGGGACATGACGTCATGTCTGAACTGTTTCTCATACATTTCGGCAACTTCATAGTTAATATCTTCTTTATATTTTTTCAATTGTTCGATCTGCGCGTCGGTAATATTGAGCCCAAGTTCCTTTTCTGCCTCCGCCAGGGCGATCCAGAGCTTTCTCCAGGTTGTGAATTTCATGTCCGGTGAAAAGATCCGCTGCATTTCACTGCTGGCATATCTGGCATTAAAAGGACTTTCATAAACGTTTTTCATTGTTCAAACCTCCGTGTCCGATTCTTAACATCAAATATTATACAACAAAATCCGAATATTTGCATTAGAAATATTAAAAACGTTCGGATTAATTGTTCACAAAAAAAGTGCGGGATATGACAATCCCGCTTTAGACATTTATGAATACTAGAATGTACGGGAAACTCCCGGATACTTTCTGAACTCATGTAAATTATATGCTTAATATTATATTCAATCAAGTAATTTGATAAAATTTTCAGAGCATTTTCCTGGCAGTTACCAGCTGAATACTAATGGCAAGTATTTCAATGGCTTTTTTCAGGTCGTCAACGGGAGGCATTGTAGGAGCGATTCTGATATTTCTGTCTCTGGGATCCCTTCCGTAGGGATAGGTAGCGCCGGCCTTGGTAAATACAACGCCCGCCTCCAGAGCGAGTCTGGCCGCTTCCTTTGCACAGTTGTCAAGGGTGTTCAGGCTGATAAAATAGCCTCCGTTGGGCGTATTCCATGTGGCAACGCCCTTCCCCTCCAGTTCCTTTTCAAGGATCTGAAACACCATGTCAAACTTGGGTTTTAAAATCTGAGCATGCTTTTTCATATGGTTTTTAATACCGTCAAGGTTTTTGAAATATTTGACATGCCGCAGCTGGTTTATTTTGTCATGTCCTATGGTCTGGATTGTCATGCTCTTCCTTATACCGTTGAGGTTTTCCACACTTGAAGCCAGCACGGATATACCTGCTCCGGGAAAGCTTATTTTCGAGGTGGAGCTGAAAACATATACCATATTGTCGTTTCCGGCTTTTTTACAGGCGGTCAGTATGTTTTTTAATTCATCGGGCCTGTCGGTCAAATGGTGTACGCAATAGGCATTGTCCCAGAATATTCTGAAATCCTTCGCCTTTGGCTTCAGCGATGCAAATCTGTCCACCACCTGGTCGGAATATGTAATCCCGTCAGGATTGCTGTACTTTGGCACACACCATATGCCTTTTATACTCTCATCTTCGGCGACCAGCCTTTCAACCACATCCATATCGGGGCCGTCCTGTTTCATTTCAACTGTGATCATCTCTACGCCAAAGAGCTCTGTTATGGCAAAATGCCTGTCATAGCCGGGGCTTGGACATAAAAATTTCACCTTGTCCAGCTTTGACCAGGGTGTGTTCCCCAGAATGCCGAAGGACATGGCTCTGCTGACGGTGTCATACATAAGGTTGAGGCTGGAATTTCCGCCGATTATTATTTCAGTGGTATCTACATCCAGCATTTCCGCAAAAAGGGCTTTGGCCTCGGGAAGTCCGTCCAGAAGTCCGTAATTGAAGCAATCTGTTCCGTCCGCGGCTTTGCGGAGCTCCTTTGCAGGAATATCCAGTATCTCCATACTTATATCAAGCTGCTGGGAGCAGGGCTTCCCTCTGGTCATATCAAGCTTCAGATTCTGGTCCTTAAATGCGTTATATCGTTTTTCCAAAATTTCAATTTCGGCTTTCAATTCATTTTTTGATAAAGAGCTGTAACTATTCATCGAAATTCCCTCCGGATACCGTAATAATCCTTATTTATTCTAATACATATTATTATTATTTGCAAGTTCTAAGTTCCACATATTCAAAATAATATTTTTTAAACATAAATAAGTATAATTATACAATTTTTATGCAAGTAAAAAATGAAAAAACTGCACAAAAACAGCTGTGACTGCAAGCGTATCATTGATATCCATTTCACAATATATAGTAGAAGCGCTATTTTTTCCATTGGATTATTAAAGGGACCTCCTGAAGCAGGACGTCCCTAAAAAAAGAAATTTTAAAATTGTTCAGCGGGAAAAGGTTAATGAAGCACATCCTTTATCACCCGCAGGAAGTTTTCTCCTGCGATTTTCCGTACAATGTCTTCGCTGTAATTGAGACGCAGCAATTCATTAAAAAGAGTACCCATATGCTGCACGCCCTCCAGACCTTCCGGCGTACTGTCTATTCCGTCGAAATCGGCGCCGAGGCCCAGGGTATTTTCATCCGTCAAAGCCAGAATATACTCTATATGATCTATGGCGTCCTTTATTGAAGCCTTGCCGCTGTTGCTGAGAAAAACCGGATAGAGATTCAGACCTGGCACTCCCCCGTTTTTCTTTAATGCCAGGAGCTGTTCGTCGGTAAGGTTTCTGGCATGGCCGCATATCTTTTTTGCATTTGAATGGGAGGCGATTATGGGCGCCGATGTGAGATTTATAACATCCCAGAAGCCGGCCTCCG
The DNA here is from genome assembly GCA_023397905.1 of Bacillota bacterium. Lineage (GTDB taxonomy): Bacteria > Bacillota > Clostridia > Acetivibrionales > DSM-1351 > Ruminiclostridium. Next base: position 29,848 of record JAEWSZ010000044.1, read on the forward strand.
AAATATGGGATACATCCACCAGCATGCCTAGCCTGTTCATTTCACCCACAACTTCTCTGCCAAAAGATGTGAGGCCCCCTCCAGTATTTTTCTCCCCAACTCCGTCCGCAAGCTGGTTCCGGGGATTCCAGGTCAGGGTCATAGCTCTCACTCCGAGCTCATACAGCATCCTTAAGGCCGAAATATTCCCTTCAAGCGCTTCCCCGCCTTCGATAGAGAGAACCGCAGCAATTTTTTTATTTTGAAGTGCATGTGTAATATCGCTGTAATTACGGCATAACATGATGTCGTTTTTATTATTTTCTATTTCCAGGTACAACTTATCAATAATACTCAATACACAGCTCAACGCGCCCATTCTGGCCTGGTCAGGCGATATGAAGGCCGCAAAGAACTGTACGTAGCCATTGTACTGCTTCAACCTGTTTATATCTATGTGGCAGTTATTCTGCCTCAGCTCCTGTCCGTTTTGCAGCAATTCTGTAATTGTATCGCAATGGGCATCTACTATAATCATAAGAACTCCTTTTCCGGAATGCAGAATATAGAAATCAGAATGAAAACTGGAAAACTGTCTCCTGAATTCTTTTAAAAAGCATTCTTTATAAGATTGATACTCTCTATTTCGTCTGTTCCGCCGTCTGTCGGGCCGGTGGTTCCGGCCGCGAGTATTTCCACCACATCAAACCGCACGCACTTATCCATACCGGCAGTATTTGAAAGGTATATGGACGCCAGCTGACGGAGTTTTTTCTGCTTGGAGGCCGTAACTGATTCCACGGGCGCGCCAAAACTGCGGGACCGCCTTGTTTTAACCTCTATAAAACAAGTATATTCCGCCTCCCGTGCAATTATATCTATTTCCCCTATTCTTCCGATCCTGTAATTGGTTTTAAGAATGGTATAATTATTTTGCAGCAGGAATTCCACAGCCTTCTGCTCTCCCCAACTGCCGGTCTCTCTGGTGGATTTATTCGTCATATCTCTCCCCGTAGCTTTTATCCACACTTCCTATAAAAATGAGAATTTCAGCTACCACTTCATATATTTCAGACGGTATCTGATCTCCTATTCCAAGTGCGGAAAGGGTTTGTGCGAGATTTGCATCCTGATATACGGGAACGTCGTTTTCTTTTGCCTTTTCAATGATTTTTTCGGCGACTATCCCTTTTCCTGTGGCAACCACCTTTGGAGCGGCATCTTCGTCCGGTGAATACTGCAGGGCGGTGGCGTGCTTTATTTCTCTTCTGTTCTTCTT
>JAEWSZ010000106.1 GCA_023397905.1 Bacillota bacterium
GGATGATCGTTTCTTAAATGAAGCATTGCGGGGGGAGATCACATTATGAGTTCTGGCGGGAAGGCCGGGCGGGATACCTCGTCTGCGCCGGGATTGGCACATAAAACTGAAAAAGTGAATATGACCATTTTGCTGGGTTTTTTGCTCCCTATAGCGATTTTATCAATATGGCAGGTTGCGACGGATTTCCAGCTGATATCGCCGCAGTTGCTCGTTCCGCCGGAAAAAGTATTCCGGTGCCTCATTAAGCTGATATTAAACGGAGAGCTTTGGAAAAATTTACGCTCCAGTCTGTCCCTTGTTCTTTTGGGGTATACATGGGGCATTCTTGCGGGAATTGCGTTGGGAACCCTGATGGCCACCTTTAAGACAGTGGATCATCTGATTCATCCCATTATTCAAGCGATCCGCCAGATACCACTTTTTGGATGGCTTCCGTTCTTGATTTTACTCTTTGGAATCGGCAGGGAATTTAAAATCATTTTCATAGGCCTTGGATCCTTCTATGTGATGGTAGTCAACGCTTATGAAGGTGTAAAGAGCGTTTCGCCGGAACATCTGGAAGTATCGAGGATATTTGGAATCGGGTATGTCCGGCGCTTTTTAGGGGTAATCATACCCGAGGCGATGCCCTATATTTTTACCGGCCTGAAAACCGGATTAAGCCTTTCGTGGATGACTGTGGTAGGTGCGGAAATGGTTGCCTCAAGCCTTGGTATCGGCTTTATGATGTCATATTCACGCACCATGTTTAAGTATGATGTCGTCTACTCCATGGTTTTTGTAATCGGCGTTGTGGGCTTTCTCATGAATTTCATCGTGGGACGGATTGAAAAGTATGTCCTTCGCTGGCGATCCACTTATATTTCCTCCAATTAGAGGATGCAAAGGAGGATTACAATTTGAAAAATAATAATTTACTTATAAAAACTGCAATGGGATTGATTATTCCGGTCGTGATTGTTCTGGCATGGGCTGCCGTAGCACAGGATGACAGCATTGTCTCTTCACCGCGCCAGGTTTACAGCACAATCGTGGAGTCTTTGGAAAGCGGATTTTTGCTGACAAATCTTTTGATAAGCTTCAGCCGCGTTATGCAGGGGTTTCTTTTTGGTTCGGTGTTCGGGCTTGTTTTGGGCATTCTGACAGGCAGTTCAACTCTGGCGGACAAAATTATATCGCCCTTTTTCCATGCAATACGAAATGTACCCGTTGTTGGATGGGTGCCTCTTTTTATTATCTGGTTCGGTTTTGGAGATCTGTCGGAAATCATGCTTATCTCGGTCGGCGCATTTTATCCCACTGTTTTAAATACCTACCAGGGGATCCGCAGCGTAAGCCGGAATTATGTTGAGGTAGGCAGGATTTTTAGCTTTAAAGGATTAAAAATATTCGGCCGGATAGTTCTGCCTTCCGCTCTTCCATCAATTGTCACGGGTATACGTATCAGCCTTTCCAATGCATGGATGCTGGTTGTTGTCGCTGAGATATTTGGGATTACCGCCGGAGGCGTAGGCAACATGATGAACGATGCGAGAGAGGCTTTTCGCATGAACATAGTAATTATGGGCATCATCACTATCGGAACGGTAGGTATTTTGTTAAACCAGATCCTGTCTTTGATTGAGAGACGTATTTTGGCCTGGCGGTTTTTAAAGTAAAGAGCATAAGCTCAAGGCGGGAACGAAACCACGTGGGAGCATTGCATGCCGGACCTGTGCCGGGAGTCGGCTCAACCCGCATGAATCACGAAACAGCGGATATTCCCGTATACGAAATGAAAGGATGAATCAGTATGCCACAGAATGAAAAGGATCCCTTGATACAAGTGGATCATCTCAATAAGGAATTTACTATTGACGGACAACAGGTGAAAGTGTTGAATGATATCAATATCAGCTTTGAGGACGGGCAATTTATAAGCATCGTCGGAACCAGCGGATGTGGAAAAAGTACTCTGCTGCGTATTATAGCGGGCCTTGAAAATATTACGCAGGGCAGTGTACGTCTGGATGGCGCGGAAATCACCGGGCCTTCCAAAGACTGTGGCTTGATATTCCAGGAATCCAGACTGTTCCCGTGGCTTACGGTTGAAAAAAGTGTCGGGTTTGGCATTTCCCGCAAAAGTGTCAGCAAAAGGGAAAGAAAAGAGCTTGTGCAAAGTCACATAGAACTCGTTGGCCTGAAAGGTTTTGAAAAAGCGCTGCCCAAACAGTTGTCAGGAGGTATGCAGCAGCGGGCAAGCATAGCCAGAAGCCTGGTTACAAATCCGAAGGTACTGCTTCTCGACGAGCCCTTTGGCGCTTTGGATGCCATTACAAGAATGGGTATGCAGAATGAAATCCTTCGTATCTGGAAGGCGGAAAAAAAGACAATGATACTGGTTACACACGACATTGACGAGGCAATTTTTCTCGGAGACAAGGTTGTGGTGATTTCCAGCCGGCCTGGGGAGATAAAGAGGGTATTCAACATCGATCTTCCAAGGCCAAGAAACCGTAATAATGAAGATTTTTTCAAAATCAAAAAAGAAATATACTCCGAATTATTTTTAGAAAATACCTATGATATTGAATATAACCTGTAAGATTGAAGTTTACATTTATTTTTCAAAAGCATTAATAAACAAATTCATTGCCGAAAGCCCCTTGCTTCCAAATCCGTAATTTGATACAATATATAAAGTATTTGAACAGCATTCCTGTAAGGCGGGAATGCTGTTCTTGCTTTGCAAAAGTAACCGGGCAATTATTGTTAACAATCAAAGGGACAACCCATGGAGTGGATTAAGGAAGGATTAAAATTTTTAATAAGCCGCGCCGGCGAGGAACAAAAAGAATTCGAGGAATATAACAGTCTGCTGGTTATGGGCAGAATCCGGCTGATATCACTGGCGGCTGTTTTTCTGACGGTTTTTTGGGCCTATATGGATTGGGTAATCATAAAAAACGGCGCCGATAGGATTTTCAGTGAGACTCTTGTGGTAATGCACACAATAAGTACGGCGGCTTCGGCTGCGTTTTTGGTCTTTTACAATCGGGTAACCGGTAAGTACGGAAATAAAAATTACCGTATTATATCTATTATTTTAAAGATATATGTATTTTTGTATATCCTTTTCGGTGCAATCTCCTCCATTAACAGTCAAAGGTACACCGGCAACGTATATTCCTATATCATACTCTCTCTGATTGCCGGGGTTGCCTTTACCTTGAAACCGTCTTATATGCTCTTTGCACTCGGAGCAAATCATGTGATTTTCCTTACAGGTATCGGTATTTTGTGTAAAGATGCAGACCAGCTTTTTACAAAGCAGGCGAATGCCACAGTCCTTGCTGGAGCAGCTTTCTTATTGGGCTTTATTTTTTACCGCCACAGGATGAGGGAGTTTTTTTACCGGAAGGAATTGATGGAAAGTGAAGAGAATTTTAAAAAGCTTTTTTATGTAAATCCATATCCGGTATTTATTACAAGGCTGGAGGACGGAAAGGTCATCGAAGCAAGTAAAAGGGCATGCAGTCTGATAGGAATTAATGCGGAGGACCTGGATAATTTCGACGGAATTGACTTTTGTATAAAAAATGACAGCAGGCTGGCCCTGCAGGAGGAATTAAAGGAACACAACAGCAGCTACAACCGGATTGTAGAGTATGACTTTCAAGGCAGGAGGATGTGGGTCACGGCCAATTATGAATTAATTGACTATCACGGTGAGAAGTGCATTTTAACAGGTATTATGGATATAACGGAAATCAGAAAGGCTGAAGAAGAGCTGTCCCACTATGCTTCTACCGATTCCTTAACGGGAATTCTGAACAGGAGGATGGGCTTGAAAAAACTGGAGGAGCTGTTGGAGAAAGCTGAGGAAGGTTTTATGGAGTTTGTTCTCTGCTTTCTGGATATTAATAATCTGAAGTATGTAAATGATACCTATGGCCACGGCGAAGGGGACCATTATATTCTGACCTTCTGCAATATAATCAGAACCAAACTGAGCGAGGAAGATATATTTTTCCGCATGGGCGGCGATGAGTTTATAATAGTATTTATGAATAAGAACAAATCCCAGGCGGAAAATATCTGGGACGGGTTTATAAAACAGTTTGATGAACAAAATCTGAAGGGAGAGGTTCCATATAACATTGCGGCAAGCCATGGGCTGTTTTATTACCGCACAGGCATGGATACGGATATGGAACAGATGATTGAGAATGCGGATAAACAGATGTATAAAGAAAAACAAAGGTCTAAAAAAGAATATCATAAAAAAGATGAGACGGATTAACCATAAAATACCGGATCTGCTTCCCCAAATCACGTATTAATATAATTGTATATGGTGAATCTGGAGATTCCAAGGCGTTCGGCCACGGTTTCGGCCGATTTTTTTATTAAAAACGCACCCTTTTTATCAAGATATTTTACGATTTGTATCCTGTCATCCTTTGTAAGATCATCTATTTCCCTGCCTGTCATTTCAATGGCTTCTTTCAGCAATACCTCTATGAGCTCATCCACATTCCTTGCGAAGATCTCGTTTCCTGAGGCGCTCATTTTTATTGTCGTACTGTCCTGGGAATTTGTAATTGATCTCAGGCTGTTTTCCATGGCCATAAAATCGGTAATGTCAAAATTGATACACAGGCTGCCGATGATTTTACCGGTTTCATCCTTGAAATACTTGCTTGAAGACTTGAATATTCTGCCGGAATCGGAATAATTGATGTATCCGTATTCATCCTCCACTTTTGAAGTTCCGCGCAGAACGGCCAGTCCCATGTTGGTTCCTCCGTCTCCGACCTGTCTGCCGGTCAGATGGCCGTTATAAATGGCGACGATTGTATTGTTGTAGGGCCTGGTCAGGTCGTGGAGCACTACTTCACAATTGGGGCCGAACTCTTCTGCGATACATCTGGCAACCTCTGACAACGCCTCAAAATGGTCATGTATGATATTCATAATAAAATCCCTCACTGGTTTACAATTAGATTCAAATCAACAATTTGTTTAAAAATATAATAAAGCAATAGTAAAGAAATGTCAATATACCAGGGGCCTGACCGGTATAAATACGGGGATATCCTGATCTGCCGTTCGAGATGGGTATTTTGCTTCTACAAAATGTTGTGTTTTTAATGGAATATTATTCTATAAAAAGAAAAGCGCAGGATTAGCGACGCTTTTGTGTGAATTCGATCTGTAATAAAGGTAAAAATAAACATTTTGTTTAATGGGAAATAGTGTAAAATAAACAAAATGTTAATAGTGCTAAAGCACAAAACGCCTGTAAATTCAGGATTATCAAAAAAGATTAAAATAAAATTAACAAAATGTTTAAAAAATTATTGCAAATATCAACAAAATGTGATTAAATACAGCTAAGATGATTTGAAATTTCAAATGTAATAAAATCAAAAAAATAGTTGGAGAATATTTTATGATGGATGTTTATCAGATAATGAAAGAAAAGGGAATTACATTACCTCCGCCTCCGCCGAAAGGAGGCATTTATAGACCCGTAGTAAACTTCTCGTCAAACTTGCTGTATTGCTCCGGATGCGGATGTGACCTCGGAGACGGAAAATCGATCATTGGTAAAGTGGGAAGAGAGCTTACGGTGGAACAGGGACAAAAAGCGGCATACAACTGCGTGCTGAATTTATTGGCAAACCTGGACGCCGAATTAGGGGATTTGAACCGTATCAAAAAATTTGTTAAAATACTGGCTTTCGTCAATAGCACGGACGAATTCCAACAGCAGCCGCTGGTGGTTAATGAGGGGTCTCAGCTTCTGGTGGATATTTTCGGCGGTGAAGCAGGATTGCCCGCCAGATCCGCAATAGGCTGCAATGCTTTACCGGGAGGCATTGCTTGCGAAATGGAAGCACTGCTTGAAATAAATGCATTATGACAAAAGATTAAGAAGTACCTTACCCATGGGAATTTTGCAAAAGAAGAAGCATGCATTGCAATACCGACTGATGACAAGGGAGGACAGCACACATTCGATTAAGCGCTGTAACGGCGGAATAATTTTAAAAACATCAACAGAAAGAGGGGAGGGATATTGTTAAGGGATTTTGAGCGGGGTAAGCAATTTCAAATTTTAGAAAATCAATCAAGGAGGTATGAAAATGGTTAAGAAGTTTTTGGCGTTAGTGCTGTTGGGGGCTATGGTTATATCGTTATTGGCCGGCTGCGGCGGAAGTGCTTCATCTGATGGGACAACATCAAGTTCCGGGACAACCACAGCCGGGCAGGTAAAAGAATCCACAGACGGGGAGCCGGTTACGATTTCCGTTATGTGCGCGTATGCAAGTGAGGATCCTCACGGACAGTATGTATATAAATATGCGGATGCCTACATGGCGAAGCACACGAATGTTAAGATCAATATCACTGCAATAAGCAGCAACGATATTTATACCAAGCTTGCTGCAATGGCCACATCGCCTGATGATCTTCCAACATTGTTTTTCACAAGCGCCGATCAGGCTCCGACCTTATATGATCTGGGGCTTACGGAGGATCTGAATAAATGGCTTGATGACAGCTATAAGGCACAGTTCGCAAATGGCGTGGTGGAGGCGTGTACATTTGACAAAACCATGGCTTTTTATCCCATAGATGTTCAGCCTTCGGCAATTATTTACAGAAAAGACTTATTCGAAGAGAAGGGCCTGAAAGTACCAAAGACGTGGGAAGAATTTTTAAATTGTGCAAAAGCGCTCACCGGAGATACTGACGGAGACGGCAAAGTTGACCGCTGGGGCTTTTCAATGGTAGGCGCAAATAACTCTTCGGGGCAAAGCCGTTTTATGAGCTACCTGTGGAGCAACGGATACGATATGGTCAGCCAGAGCGACGGAAAATGGAAAAACGAGCTTGGCCAGGACGGCTTTACGGATGTATTCTCCTTCTGGACTGATATGAATAATGTTCATAAGGTAGTTCCCACAGGAATCACGGAGATCGATTATGCAACGGCTGCCAACTATTTCGCCATGGGCTATACCGGAATGATGCTCTCCGGATCCAATGCCATCGGCGTTGCATATGCAAATAACGCGGATTTAAAAGGCAAAATCGCCTCTTTCAAAATCCCCGGCGATCATCCCGGAACAATGCTGAATGCCGAAGGCTATGCGATATGCAGTAAAGCGACGGATAAAGAGAAGGCTGCGGCAGTTGATTATCTGAAATTTTTCACATCAAATGACAGCGACTTGATGTTCTGGCAGTCCAGCGGCAAAATACCGGCCACCTTGGAAGGACAGAAAGCTGAGTATATCTCCGGCGATGATTATTCCGGATATCTTGATACCATTGCAAGCGGCTGTATTCCCACGATAAACTTTGCGGGACTCAGCGGGCTGAAGACAATTCTGGGCGATGGATATTCCGGGGTATTCAGCGGAGAAAAGACCGCCAAGCAGGCTGTTGCGGATATGAATACCAAACTGGACACGCTGCTGGAAGATTATAATTAAAAGAAACAACACTGGAAAATCAGAAATTCAGCGGGGAAGGGCCAAGGCTCCTCCCCTTGAATTATATAAAATCAGTACAAATGCTCTCATATAAAATTATATAAAAAATAGTGGGGAGGTGTCCTAAATGCCAAATCTAAACGCAAAAATATCCGGAAATAAAATCAGGAACAAGGAAGCTGCAGGATATGGATTTATTTCACTGGCTGCGGTAGCAATGATAGCTTTAATTGTCTATCCAATGTGTTATGGTTTATATCTGAGCTTTTTCAATACGAATCTTGTAAACAAATGGAAGTTCGTAGGCTTGAAATACTACATTCAGGCGGTTACACAACCGGAATTTTATATATCGGTCTTACTTACATTTGAATTCATGATTTTAGTGGTGGCAGGGCATTTTATTCTGGGCTTCATACTGGCCAATTTTCTCAATAAGAAATTTGCGGGCCGTACATTTTTCAGAGTGATATTTATGCTGCCGTGGTTGTTTCCTGAAACCGTAATCGCACTGCTTTTTACATGGATCATGAACCCGATGTATGGAATTTTGAACTCAATTTTAAGAGGAGCCGGGATCATTTCTTCCAATATTTCATGGCTTGGGTCAGCCAGACTTGCCTTCCCCGCGGTTGTGGTAGCATGTATATGGAAGGGCTATCCGCTGGTAATGACCATGGTACTCTCAGGAATGCAGAGTATTTCTCAGGACCTGTATGAGGCGGCGAGAATTGACGGCGCCGGGAAATGGAAACAGTTTCTGAATGTTACGGTTCCGGGGTTGAAATCCGTACTTATTACCACTCTCATACTGGACAGCGTGTGGTGGTTTAAACAGTATACCCTGGTATATACAATGACCAATGGAGGACCGGGAACGGCAACGAATCTGATCAGTCTCAATATTTACGGAACTGCCTTTAACGATTTGCAGTTCGGAAAAGCGGCAGCCTGGGGTATTATCGTATTTGTGATCTGTTATGTTATCAGTAAAGTGTATAGGGTGGTGCTAAAAGATGAGTAAAAAAATGCGCTTGAACCATGAGAACAAAACCCGTCTGGGTATAGTACTGCGCTATGCATTTTTAATATTTCTCGCATTGTTTGTGGTAGTGCCGGTTCTCTGGATGCTCTCCACGGCTTTTAAATCGGAGGCTCAGACTTATTCTCCTACACCCATCTGGATACCGGAGCCGGTTTCACTTAATTCATTTATAAAATTTTTCGGACTGTATAATTTCGGAAAGATGACCCTGAACAGTCTTGTGGCATGTCTGGGGGCCATGATACTGTGTATAGTCTGCTCCAGTCTCGCGGGCTATGGAGTTACGAGATTCAAGTTCAAGGGAAATAAGCAGTTTATGGGATTTCTTCTCATTACGCAGATGTTTCCCAGCGTAATGCTCGTAGTGCCTTTTTATTCCGTACTTACAAAGTACCACTTGACAAATTCTCTGCTTGGACTCATCGTTGTATATGCAGCCACCAATATTGCATTCAGCACCTGGATGATGGTGTCGTATTTCAAAACGATTCCCGTGGATCTGGACGAAGCCGCACGTGTGGACGGAGCTTCGAATTTCAGAATATTCTGGAATATTATTCTGCCGCTGACAGTTCCTGGGATAGCAGCGATTGCTATTTTCGTGCTGATCAACGGGTGGAATGAGTATATGTATTCATCCGTACTGATTTCCAGAGACAATCTGAAAACATTGACAGTTGGCATAGTGGCATTGAATACGCAGAACCAGGTTCATTGGAACGACATGATGGCTGCGTCTTCTATCTCATGCTTACCCTTGATCATACTGTTTATGTGCTTCCAGAAATACTTTATTGCAGGTATGACAGGCGGTGCTGTTAAAAATTGACGGGTTAGGAGAGAAAAAATGAAAACAGTTACGATTCGTGATGTCAAAGTATTTGTCACTGCGCCCCACAATATTAATTTAGTTGTGGTTAAGGTGCTGACAAGTGAACCTGAGCTTTACGGCCTGGGGTGCGCAACCTTTACATGGAGATATAAAGCTGTGGTAACGGCAATTGAGGAATATCTCCGGCCGTTTCTGATCGGAAGGAATGTGGCAAATATCGAGGATATCTGGCAGTCTTCCATGGGCAGCTCTTATTGGCGCAACGGTCCGGTTATGAATAACGCTATTTCGGGAGTGGACGAGGCGCTCTGGGACATAAAAGGGAAAATGGCCGGCATGCCGCTGTATGACCTTTTTGGAGGGAAATGCAGAGAAGGCCTTGATGTATACCGGCATGCGGATGGCAATAGTATTGAAGAAGTGGAAGAAAAAATACGCGCTTATACGGAGGAAGGATACCGGTATATACGGTGCCATATGGGAACTTACGGAGGCAATTTCGACGGGTCCATCCAGAAGATGGTCCATCCGGCAAACAGTCCCCAAGGAGCCTATTATTCTCCCAGGATTTATATGCAAAGCGTCGTAAAATTATTTGAAAGCATCAGAAATGACATAGGCTGGAATGTGGAGGTCATGCACGATGTCCACGAAAGATTGTCTCTGGCGGATACCTTGAGCTTTGCAAAGGAAATGGAGCAGTTTAAGCTTTATTTTCTGGAGGACAGCCTCCCGCCGGACCAGTACTCCTATTTTGAATATTTGAGAAAACAGACCTCGGTGCCGCTTGCAATGGGTGAATTGCTGACAAATCCCGTTGAGTGGAAAACTATGGTCCAGAATCAGTGGATCGACTTTATACGGTGTCATTTAAGCGACATCGGAGGCCTGACTCCGGCCCGGAAGCTGGCGGCCTTTTGCGAGGCGTACCAGGTGCGGACCGCATGGCATGGCCCCAATGACCTGTCGCCGGTAGGAATGGCGGCGCAAATGCATCTGGATCTTTCCAGCCCGAATTTCGGGATTCAGGAATTTGCCGGCTTTAATGAAGAAGAAAAGGAAGTTTTCCCGGGATGTCCGGAAATTAAAGAAGGATATGCATATTTGAACGGCAAGCCCGGCATCGGCGTTGATTTTAATGAAGAAGCCGCAAAAAAATATCCCCGCGTGGATATGGACTTTTCTTGGCTCTACAGCAGATTGCCGGATGGAACGGCAGTGAGGCCGTAGATATTCAGACCGGGGTAAATGAAGGCCGGCCCGGAAGGCCTTACCGAAAAAAGCACACATATTTGGGGACATGGAGGTTAAAATGGACATATTGATTAAGAACGGTTTTATAGTAGACGGCAGCGGCAGTAAGGCATATATTGCGGATATAGCAATTGAACGGGATGTGATAAGCGGAATAGGCCGTTTTGAAGCTTCCGAAGCCGGAAAAGTGATCGATGCGGCCGGCAGGATGGTCACGCCGGGATTCATCGACGGACACACCCATTCGGATCTCTATTTGCTGAAAAACCGCCAGTGCCCAAATGAAATATATCAGGGCATATCAACCGTTGTAACAGGGCAGTGCGGCCTTGGCTTCGCTCCCATCCGGGACGTGCAGTTTGAAGATTCCATCAAAGTAAATTCGGGGATCTTCGGAGATTACAGGCACTATCTGAAACACTGGAATTCCTTCGGGGATTTTTTGAATCAGCTGGACGGTTCCGCAGTCAATGCAGGGGCAAACGTCTCCCACAATGCCATCAGACAGATGGCGCTGGGCTTTGATAAAAGACCTCTGCGGGGAGAGGCGCTGGAAGTGGCAAAATCCGCTTTGCATCAGGCAATGGAAGAAGGCGCCCTGGGCTTTTCCGTGGGATTATCCTATTATCCGGGCGGGTACAGCGATACCAGGGAGCTGATCGAACTGTGCAAGGTGGTGCGGGAGCATGACGGATTATTCTGCACCCATCTGAGGCTGGACGACGGGCAGGTTCCCTTCAAGCCGGCAGAAGAGATGGCGCAGGTGGTCAGAGAGTCAAAAGTCCGCCTGAATATGCTTCATTACAGAACCGGCGGATATGAGGACATTTCAACGCTCTTTGAACCGTTTAGGGAACTGGAGGAGCAGGGAGCGGATATACACTATGAATATTATCCATATCTTGTGGGAGCGGGACTGGTGCTTGCCCTTGTGCCGGGGTGGGCCCAGGAAGGCGGATATGACAGGATTATGGAGCGCCTTCAATCAAAGGAGCTCCGCCCGGAATTGCTCAGGGATATGGAGGAACGCCATAAGTATTTTTTCGGAAAAGGGCAGACCGCAATTATAAATATTACAAAAGACATCTATTCAAAAGATGTGGGAAAATCGATTGACGAAATTGCTTCCGTACATGGGGAGAGCTTTTCGGAAGCGGTCATACGGCTGCTTGTGGAAAATGAACTGCAGGTTGGCTTTATAGGTGTTGAAAACCAACCGGAAGCTTTGAAAATAAAATTGTATGAAGACCAATATAAGCTGTTTATGGATAAGCGCTATACCATAGGGAGCGACACTATACCAACGGGGCTGATGTGTCATCCCCGAGGGATTGGAAGCTTCCCGAGAATCATAAACAAAATGCGGGACAGAGGGGTCGCCGCGGAATATATCATACAAAAGCTCACCTCAATACCCGCAGAACTGTATCATATAAAGGACCGGGGCCTGATTGCGGCCGGCAAAAAGGCCGACATATGCATCATGGACTATGATAATGTAAGGGATACCGCAACTTTTTCCGACACGAGAAAGAAGCCGGAAGGAATAGAGTCATTATTCGTTAACGGGCTTCCTGCCATGCTTGACGGAGCTTTGACCGGTATATTGAGCGGCAGGTCTTTAAAAAAAGGATACTAGCGGTCTGTGACATTTAAAACGTAAATCAAACTGCAATTGACTTGAAAGACAGGAGAAATACATATGAATTTTTACGAAAAAATGGGACTGAAGCCTATTGTCAACGCAAGCGAAACCTATACTGCTTTGGGCGGCTCCCTGATGGATCCCGGAGCGCTCAAGGCAATGAAGGACGCGGCTTCCGGTTTTATTGACCTGGACAAACTGATCGATGCGGTTTGCCGGAAGGCTTCCGAGCTCACAAAAAATGACGCGGCGTTTGTTACGACAGGCGCGGCGGGAGGTGTGGTTCTGACGGCCGCCGCCTGCATTTGCGGCGATGATCCTGCCGGAATGGATATGCTTCCGTCAACCGAAGGCTTTGAAAGGAATGAAGTCCTGGTATATGACGGCGGGTTTCAGCAGCTGATTCCATACTGGAAGCTGATTAAGCTCACAGGCGCCAGGATCATCAGTGTTCCGCCTTCCCTCGACGCAATTGCGGAGGCTGTGAATGAACGTACGGCGGCCTTTTTTCTGTTTCCCGCGCCTCTGTATGAGAAGGGGATACCCACCTGTGAGGAGACAATACCTGTGTTGAAAAAATTAGGAGTGCCTGTTATCGTAGATGCCGCGGCACAATTGCCGCCGGTTTCCAATCTGTGGTATTATACAAAAGAGCTTGGAGCAGACGCCGCGGTCTTCAGCGGGGGAAAGCACATCAGGGGACCCCAGAGTACCGGATTGATCGTGGGCCGCCCGGATATCATAAACACCTGCCGGCTTCTGGCCAGTCCAAACTGCAGGCTCGGGCGCGCCTTTAAAACAGGAAAAGAAGAACTGGCCGGCTTTATAACGGCACTGGAGATATTTGTTGGAGAACCTGAAGAGGGTAGATTTGACCGGCAGCTGAAGATGCTTCTGGATATAGAAAAAAGGCTGTCCGCGAACAAAGACACGGGCTTGAAAATACTTCGAGAAGGCCGGCTTGGAACCTGCCAGCCCCTTTTGCTGGTCACACTTCCGAAGGGGAAGACAGCAAAGGAATGCAATAATTTTACAAGAAATTATAAAGTGCCGGTTGACGTGGGAGTTTATCCCCCTGAGTTTGAGATGCCGGAGGATGTTATTTTTGTAAATGCCTATAATCTGCAGGAACGGGAACCGGATATTGTGGCGGATGCCATTATGGACTACATAAATGATACGGATCATATTAATGAAAAGTAAAAGCAGTGTGAAAAAGTTTTGAGGATTCACAGAGCAGCGCCCATTGCAAAGGAGAGGCAATGATAAGTTTACGGCAGGAGACATTTGAAAATAAAGGCTGCACGGTACATTACTGGCAGCGGCCGGCCAATACGCGGGAGTATATTATTTTTCTCCACGGCGCGGGCTGCGACCACAGAATGTTTGAGCCGCAGCTGTCGGTTTTTGACGAAGGCTGTAATTTACTGCTGTGGGACGCTCGAGGCCATGGCCTGTCACAGCTTGCACCGGATGTAAAATTTAACTTTGAAGATATGCTTGATGATTTTTTCAGGCTCTGTGAGCTACATCAGATTTCCAATGCCATACTTATCGGACAATCCATGGGCGGCAATCTGGCCCAGGAGATTTTATACCGCAGGCCGGAAATGGTTTCAAAGCTGGTGCTGATTGATTGCACCCGAAATACCGGCCGGCTGACCGCCGGTGAAAAATTTATGCTGAGGCTGTCAAAGCCCATTTTTCATCTGTATCCGTGGGAAACCCTGATACGCCAGAGCGCCGATGCGTGCGGCAATACGGAGGCGGTAAAGCAATATGTCAGGGAATGTTTTGCCCGGATGAAAAAGCCGGATTTTATTGAAGTGATGATGTCGCTGACCTCATGTCTCCGGGAGGACGGAAAGTACCGGTTTCCCAAACCTGTGCTGCTCCTGTGCGGCGCTGATGACAGGTCGGGGAATATCCGGAAGATTGCAGCCCCGTGGGCTGAAAGTGACCCGAACTGTAAGTTGAAAATGATAAGTAATGCCGGACACAACTCCAATCAGGACAATCCGGATGAGGTAAATAAAGCGATTTGTGAGTTTCTTTGAGTCCCCACCAATTGACGATCCCACCAAAGGAGGGTGTGTTGCAACAAACCCTCTGTTTGCCATGCACCTTCCCATGTAATATGTTAAAAACTTATTTGCCATATTTTAACACATTACCGTTTTGTTACTGTTTTTTCACTGAGAATTGACACTTTGTGACACGATACGATTAAAAATATGGTCAATAACAGTCAATATTTGTATATAAATGAAGCAATTGCTTGAAATAGACATGGAGGATATATATAATATTTATATTGCTTGGTGAAAAAAGGTATTTTATCCGTACATGACAATTGTTATTGGTTGAGGAAGGGGAGTGGGGATTTTATCATAAGGAAAAATTTTGGACACCATTGCAAAATATTTAGTTTATGGGGGTAGTAGTATTATGAGGATTACGAAAACAGTTTCTTTAGCTTTAATATTTTCAGTCGTTGCGTTACTGTTCACAACGATCCCTGCGGCAGCAGCAGTTCCTGCAGACAAATATACTTATACACTGTCTGGGAAAATAGGAACTCAAAATGAATCAATTGAATTTGAAAACAGTGATGAAGCTCAAAATTATGAAGTTGTTCTTGTAGAAGCAAATGCTGAAATAAAATTTACACCAAAAGAAAAAATGTCCGCTGCAATCAGGGTATATGATCCGGACGGTTACTATTCAGGTAACATGATGTGGACTATAAACGGTTCGGAAGAAGCCGTAACTGAAATTGATGCAAATAAGACAGCAACAGCAACTCTTGGTAAAAGTTTTTGGGGTTTAACCAACCCATATTATGTATTCAGTTTTGGCAATGCTGATGATACTACTGTAATTGTTTACAAGATCTCTGACGGCAAAGCTGCATCGGAACCTGAAACGACTCCGGAGGAGACCACAACGGAACCGGAAACTACTCCAGAGACCACGACGGAACCTGAAACGACTCCGGAGGAGACTACAACGGAACCGGAGACTGCTCCTGAAACAACTACGGAACCTGCACCAGCACCGGTACCGGCTCCAAAGCCAACTCCTGCTCCTGCAACAGATACCACTGTTAAAGGAAATACTACATATAAAGTACAGGCTGGAGATACACTGGCAACTATTGCATTAAACAACTACGGAAGCTACAAATATCACACAAAAGTGTATAATGCAAATAAAGAGCTCTTTAAGAAAAATAAAGACCGTCTGGTTGTGGGCATGACGCTTGTTTTACCCGCAGATGGATTGCTGGCCCCGCTTAAAGTCGGAAACGGAACAGTTTACACCGTAAAAGCCGGAGATACACTGGGTAAAATTTCAGCGAAGTATTATGGCGCTGCAGGCAAATATACAAAGATCTATGAAGCTAACAAGGATAGAATCAAAAATCCTAATGTGATCTTCGAAGGACAGAAAATAGTAATACCTAAATAAGCATATGTGATACCCAAAGTATCAATAGCTGTAAAAGGCCCTGTAATACGGACAGTTATAACAAAAGGCATATATGCCGGAAAATTAACTGACTCTGATTTTACAGGGTCTTTTTGTTCAAGTACAGATGGCGATAAAATCTTTCACTATTTCAGCCATTTCTTCCGGGGACTTCCGTCCGCTGTCGTCAAGCCACCGGATGAGGATACGCACAAATCCTCCGCTGCTGAACGCCAAAGCGTATTGGATGCTTTCTTTTGAAAAAGGCATGGATTTTCCTTTTACCTCATCAAAGACAGGGGGCAAAAGCACGTCGACACTTGCGAGAAAGAGCGGAAGCAGGTGATGGCGGTTAACAAGGGATAAGAAGTCCTTATGCTTTTGCATCTGCATAAAAAAGATTCTGGCTATATTCGGTAAGGATAAGTCCGTTTGCCGGACGATAAGCGATCTATATTCCACCCAGATTTTGTAAAAACAGCCTTCCAGGATATCATCCTTTGTGGAGTAGTTCCTGTAAAAAGTGCGCCTGGAAAGCCTTGCATGATCTGTGATCTCCTGTATGGTAATTTCCTGATAGTTCTCCGTTTGCATTAATTTTATCAATGCCTTCTCCATCCATAGCTTGGACTGATTTGATTTTGTATTTCCTTTATTTTTATCCGGCATGATACTCCTCCCTGATCGTCACACAACGCCCGATCTGTTGCTATTGCTTCAAAAGCATTGACTCCGTTTATTTTCTTATTATAATTGATAATGTAAATCGACACAACTGTGACAGTGAAAGGAGTCAATATTTTATGAATACAATGAATTTTATGGTATGGATACTGCCGGTTATTTTTATGCTTCATGATTTTGAAGAAATAATAATGGCGGAAGTATGGGGCAGGCATTATAAGGGCAGAATCGCTGAAGTATGGCCTGAGTGGAAGCCCTTCGGGCTAAAATATATACATAATTGCCAGACGCCCTCCTTTGCAATAGGAGTTGCGGCGGAGTTCCTGCTTTCTTCGCTCATAAGTTTCTTTTCAACCGTATTCCAGGGCTATTTTATCTGGTATGGCGCTTTTCTGGGCCTGATACTGCATTTTATCCTTATCCATATTCTGCTGTGCGTCAGGTTCAAAGGCTATGTGCCTGGAATTATTACATCGGCCGTTTTCCTGGTTCCCAGTATCTGGACCTTGTATGAGGCCGATAAGATCCTGCATTATGGGATCGGAACAATGTTACTGGCGTGTCTTTGCGGAATCCTTCTGACATTTGTACTCTTTCAGGTATTGCATAGGCTTATGGGCCCCTGGTCTGAGCAGCTGCACAAATATTCTGAGGCGCAGGCCAAATAATAGAATAGTCAATTGAAATGAATTTCTTGACATAATAGTCAGTGCTGAGTATAATTATACTCAGCACTGACTATTATGCTTTAAAAGGAGAATTTATGATCCCGCTATATATACTTGGCCTGCTTCAAAGGTTTGGCCCGCAGCATGGTTATCAGCTGAAAAAAATAATCGCCGAACAGCTTTCCGACTTCACGCAAATCAAGCTGCCAACGATTTATTATCATCTTGAAAAGATGAAAGCGGACGGCTTGCTGTCCGCAAACAGTGAAAAACCCGGAGCCAGACCGGAAAAAACAATTTATGACATCACGGATAAAGGCAAGGAGGCATATAAGGCCATGCTTTCCGGATTGCTTGAATTCGAGTACCGTCCTGTGTTTTCTTCTGATGGAGTATTCTATTTTTCGGATCAATACGAATTTGAAGAAATAATTGAGAAGCTGAATATTTATATTAAAAAGCTGAAGGAAAAGCTTGCGGTACTTGAAAAGCACAGAGCTCAGGCTCTGGCCCATGTGCCGGAGGAGGCGGAAACAATGGTCAAAATAATATTCAGCCATCATAAACACCATTATCATGCGGAGCTTGACTGGGCTGAAGAAACTTTGAATAATTTAAAATAGGGGGCAGGGCAATGCTAAAACAGAGGATTGTGGAGACTAACGAGGGTATACAGAACAAACTGACGGCGGAGATATTTGACCAATTCGCAAAAAACATGCGCGACAGGGGCTGGAATAATGTGGGAAGCTTTATTGAAGCGGGCATTATGAGCGGAGATGCGCTTGAAATCGGACCAGGGCCCGGATATATCGGTCTGGAATGGTTAAGGACATCTCTCGGTTCCACGCTTACCGGATGCGAAATAAGCCGCGAGATGATAAAGCTGGCCGAAAAGAATGCCGAAGAATACGGCTTCTCGGAAAGGACAAATTACGTTGAGGGCAACTGCATGCAGCTGCCCTTTCAGGACGGTTCTTTTGACGCTGTTTTTTCAAACGGGTCGCTTCACGAATGGGAAGAGCCTGTCAGGGCTTTTAATGAAATAAACCGGGTCTTGAAGCCCAACGGTATTTTCTGTATTACTGACATGCGGAGGGATGTAAACCCGGCTGTAAAGTGGATGGCTTATTTTTCTGCCAGACCAAAGGAGATACGGCCGGGATTTTTGACCTCGCTGTACGCTTCATATACGCCCGGCGAGCTGAAAGAGCTGCTTGCAAAGTCCGCATTGAAACACGCTGTTGTCGCCGGGGATTTTTTCGGTTTATCCATATCAGGAAAGAAAACTGTTTTTTGATATAACAGCAATAGCCGGGCGGTGTCCCGGCATAAATGATGATTTACAAAGAGTTAATCCATACTATGAAGATGATGACAAAATAAAAAAGCTGTTTCCGATTAATTTTCGTATGGCTTCCGGTGAAATTTGTAAAAAGCGATAGATTCGTGTAAGTAAAAATGGAATCTGACCGATATATAACATGACATAAAAATAATGCAGCGGAGGTATCAGAAATGAGGGTTAAAAACTTTGGCAGTGCAAATATACTAAACAGGTCTTTTATAAATAAAAGTGTAAATAAAGGTTTAAAAGCCGATATAGAAAAGATTATTTCCAAACCCGGCGGCGACTCTTTATCTATTTCCGAACAGGGCTTATTTAAGGCAAAACTCCGCAATCTGGATAAAGCCGGCAGTTACCGTCAGATAAGCGATACCCAATTCCTTAAAGTGGTTTCAAATATAACTACCGCCAAGCTTTCCAGCCTCAAGAGCAATATTGAAGACACCCTGGAGTATTATTCGTCATATATGGATAAAATCGAAAACGGCGAGCTTGACAAAAATGTATCTTTTGACGAATATGCCGAAGCCATGGAAAGGGATAAGCGGTCCATACTGGCCGGACAAAAGGATATTGACAGGATCGAGGACATCGGGTTAACAGAGCAGGGGCAGACGGATCCAAAGGCGTCTGAAAAGGCGGATGCTGAAACACAGGCGCTGAAAGACGGAATTGCCTCCGGCACAAAAGAAAGCACTGCCGCAGCCGGCGAGGATGAACTGGCTTACCTGAAA
This sequence comes from Bacillota bacterium, assembly GCA_023397905.1. Classification (GTDB taxonomy): domain Bacteria; phylum Bacillota; class Clostridia; order Acetivibrionales; family DSM-1351; genus Ruminiclostridium. Next base: position 19,172 of record JAEWSZ010000106.1, read on the forward strand.
AAACAGGCCTTTGACCAATTACAGGACAGGATCGGCAATTTGATAAAAAATTCGGCCAGAGATATGGCAGAAATGTTTAAAACCGCCAAGTCCGAATCAAAAGAAATATTGGGTAAAATCAAGGATATGGAAGGGATGACCTCCGGACTTTTCAGAGAAGAACTGGGATTTGGCAGATTTATAAACGAATCGGATTTTACGGCTGCCATTAAAATGGCACTTGGAAGTATAGACCAGATGATCGGGAAGATAACTAAATATTCTGAAAACTAAGAATGACTTTTTTATCCCGGTTGTTTTATTTTAATTTGTATGGTATACTTTAAAAGTATCATTGTTTTTTCAACTGCATTACCGATATCAGTATTTAAAATTTCGGGATTATAGAGCGGGAAACTCAATCTTATGAGTTGCTTGCTCTTTTTATTTGTGTATAGAAGAGAGGATATAATGGATACGGAAAACTTGTCCGAGTTAGTGGAAAAAGCTCAAGAAATGGCTTTGAGTGATATTTGGGGAGAAAATGCATATAAGATTAATATGGAAATCCTGAATATTGATAAGAAAAATTGTGCTGCATACACGAGGCTTGCAAAATACTATAAGCTTGGTGAAAATATTGCGGAAGCAAAAAATATGTATTTAAAAGCATTGGAAATTGATCCGAATAACCGGGGCGCTATCAACAACTTGAATGACATCGAAAAGGATCAAAAAGAAAATGAGATCGTGGATAATATAAAAACCGCCAAGGAACTATTTAAAGAAGGCCGGCACTCCGCGATTAAAGGCAGATATAAGCTGGCTGTAAAACTATTTTTAAAGGCTTATGACATTGAACCGCTATTGGTTTATGCTGTGAATCTGGCCGGTGTTTATAAAAAGATGGGCAAATATGACAGGATAGAAAAGCTGTACAGGCAACTTCTGGAGGATGTAAGAATAAGGGCGGATGTTGAAGTAATAAATACGGAATTTAAAACATTACTGCCTAAGATAGTCTGACCGGACATGATTGGGAGAAAAACGGGAATTAAATTTTAAAAAAAGGATAGTTTAAATTTGTTGTTATATTTGTCGGCGTTTTTACACATATATTGCTTATTAAGTAAATAGGGTATTAATGCCGGCAGAATAATCATAATGTAACCAATGGGTTGATTTATTTTTGACAACACACTCTTTAATTATTTTGGAGTGAGCTTGAATCAAGAATCAGTGGATCCGAATAATTTTAAGGAGGATATGGATATGGCAGATAAGACAATCACATGCAGGGACTGCAACTCGGAGTTTATTTTCAGTGAAAATGAACAGGCATTTTATAAGGAGAAGGGTTTTGAAAACGAGCCCACAAGATGCCCTGAGTGCAGAGCGGCCAGAAAGCAGCAGAGAGGAAACCGGGGCGGAAATAATGGCTACGGTAACGGAAACAGGGGATTTGGCGGCGGAAACAGGTGGTAATACGGAGGTAATAAAGGGAGAGTTTAAACTCTCCTTTTTTATAGGATATGAGTGGCCGCCGGACCATGAATATACCGTATTGCATAAGATGACATTACTTGAAAGAACATAAAAAAATTTTTATTTGGAGGTGTATATAATAGAGACAAATAAACTATTGGTAAATGAAGAAATCAGAGATAAGGAGATCCGCCTTATTGATAATGACGGTTCCATGCTGGGTATTTTCCATATAAATGATGCAATGAATCTTGCTAATTCAAAGAATCTGGATCTTGTAAAAATTGTACCCAATGCGGTTCCCCCCGTATGTAAAATAATTGATTACGGGAAAAGTGTTTTTGAACAGTCAAAGAAAGAAAAGGAAGCCAGAAAAAATCAGAAAACAGTGGACTTAAAGGAAATAAGATTATCAGCCGGAATTGAAGAACATGATCTTGACTTTAAAGTAAAAAACGCAAGCAAATTTTTACAGGATGGCAATAAAGTAAAAATCAGTTTAAGGTTTAAAGGCAGGGAGATGAAGTATACCCAATCAGGCAGGGAAGTACTGGATAAGTTTGCAGAGATGCTTGCAGATGTCGGAATAGTTGAAAAACAACCTTTGCTTATGGGCAGAAGCATGTTTATGATAATGAATCCCAAGAAGTAATTGATATGCGGATAATTTAATATTAAAATTGAGGCGCTCTTATGGTTTGTCAAACCGTGGAGCGTTTTTATATGTTTGAATAAGAATTAATTAACAGCTGGATTTTTTATTTATATGGATGTACAATGTTTTATGTCAAGTGAATCATAATGGGGGGAACCAACCGGATGTTGAAGCTTATTCCCAGAAAATCGAGCAGTATCCAGACGAGGCTGCTTATTTCATATTTTATCCTTATAGTATTTATTGCAGGCTTCATAGGTATTGGAATTTACAAGGTTTCAGAGCGGATTATAGAGGAAGAGGTAGGACGGTCCCGCACTGAGGTGCTGAATCAGATCAGCAGGAATATAGGCACATTGGTCAATGAAATAGAATCCGTTTCAAATTTATATTGCCTTGACGACGATCTGATTGGAATAACAAATTCAGCTGTTCCCAAAGATCCTTATGACAGAGAAATAGAAAAAACCAAAGTAAACAACATTTTTACAAAATATATTTATGCCTATGACATGATGAACATCAAGTATTATCCTTTCCTTTACACTTTCAACGGAAAAACCTTCAGCTATTTGCTCAGCGACTGGTATAAAAATTTCAGCAATATCACCGGGGAACCCTGGTATAAAGAGATGGAGCAAAAAAATGGCAGTATACTGTGGGTGAGCACTTTTAACGATAAGGAAGGCAACGACGGAGACCATTACGTTTTCTCCGCGGCAAGGCTCCTGAAGCATAAAATAACAGGAAAGCCCATGGGTGTGCTTTTGCTGAATATTCAGGAGGAAGTGCTGTACAATGCGTATAAGAGCGCTCTGGGAAAAAGCAATATTATATATATAATGAACCGTGACGGCAGGATCGTGTCCTGCGAAGATAAAAATCTGCTGGAAGGCAAGTTTGAGGACGCGGACGAGATTGAACGGTCCATCGGTGAAAAGCCCTCGGGGAGCAAGATAATCAGGAAATCCGGAGGGCGGGTGCTGGTGTCGTTTTATAACATACCCTCCACCGAATGGAGTATCGTGGAAGAGGTGCCGCTGGCGGTACTGCTCAGCCCGCTGGGAATGATGAGGTATATGGTGGTGGGTATGCTTCTGGCCAGTTTACTGATAGCACTGGCCCTTTCATATTTTATCGCCAGGAGGATTTCTTCTCCCATCAAAACCCTGTACAATCTCATGAGGGAAGTGAGAAAGGGCAATATGGAGGTTGCAGCAAAGGTAACCAGAAATGATGAGGTCGGGGAACTGGCAACGGGTTTTAACAGGATGCTCCATACCATCAAGGAGCTGATGCAGGATATCCGGAAGGAAGAGCAGCTCAAGCGCAGGGCCGAACTGGACTTTCTCCAGGCTCAGATCAACCCGCATTTTATGTACAATTCCCTGTACTCCATTAAATGCATGGTCATCATGGAAAGAAAAGAGCCGGCGGAGAACATGCTGACCTCCTTTATACGGCTGCTGAGAAAGATTTTTCACAACGAAGCGGAGTTCATATCTGTCAGGGAGGAGATTTCAATTCTTAAGGATTACATTCTGATCCAGAGCTACCGGTATACCGACAATTTTGATGTGGTGTATGACATTGAAGAGGGGATTTCAGACTGCAGGATACCGAAGCTTATACTTCAGCCGCTGGTGGAAAATGCTATTTTCCATGGTATTGAGCCTGGAAATAAAAAAGGAATGATCCTTGTGAGGGGAACACAGGAAGAAGACTGCGTCTGTTTTGAAGTCCGGGATAACGGAGTGGGGATGACCGATGAACAGATCAATTCTTTATGGGAACGGAAGCACAGGGATTCCGGCGGGGAGTTTACCGGGGTCGGAATTTCCAATGTGCACGAAAGGCTATTGCTGAACTATGGAGAAGGATATGGACTTACTGTCAGGAGCACAGTTGGAGAGGGAACTACGGTTCAGATAAGACTTCCTTTTTTTAATGGCAGGGAACATGTATGATAGAGGTTGGGAGGCCGAGTATGCTGAAAATTTTAGTGGTAGACGACGAAACACCTATCAGGCAGTGGTTTGTATTTTGTATAGAGAAAAGCGGCAAAGGGTATGAAGTCGTGGGGGAGGCGTCAAACGGACAGCAGGCGCTGGAGATTTTCAAAGAGAAAAAACCGGATGTTGTGATTATGGATATCAAAATGCCTGTCATGGACGGCCTGGAATTGATGAAACGGGTCAAGGAGCTGGAGCCCTCCACGGATATCGTCATACTTACCTGCTATGCGGATTTCGAATTTGCCAGGCAGGCTGTAAAAGAGGGAGTTGCCGAATACATGCTGAAAACCGAGGTCAGCGACAGGGAAATGCTGGATATCCTCCAGAGGGTGGAAAAAAGAAGGCTGGAACAGGGGAATGCCAAAAAGGTGGAGCAGGACCAGCTTCAGCTTCAAAGAAACGCGGCTGTAAAGGAGCTTATGCGCTTCCGGAATGAGGATACAGGGGCATTAAAAGAAATACTCGATCATAACAATATAGTGCTGCACAGGTACAATCTTTTTGCAATGGCCGTAAAGTTTAATAGCGGAATGCAGCGGGATTTGAATTCCATGGGAGAATTATTGGATCCGGAAATGATTGATACCAGTTATTTCTTCTGCCATGACGACGGTATTTTGATAATTCTGGGCAATATGCACGGGGTTCCCAGCCAATTGATACAAATAAACAACCTGCTTAAGGTGGCAGGCACTATTTGCAGAAAAGCCGGAGCTTCCGTGGGTCTGGGCCATATTTACCACGAAGTGGGTTCGTTGCCCGGGATGGCCAGGGAAGCCGTCTGGGCACTGGGACAGCAATTTTTTAAGGAAGAGCCGGGTGTATGCCTTTGGGCCGGATCAGCAGGTTCGGAAGAAGACCGTACCGGCATTGAAAAAATCAAGAATGCTTTTTTGCTGGCGGTGGATAACAGTGACATAAATGCGGTCCTGAAGCACGCGGATTCCCTGATGAAAGAATTTGAAAAGGGATTGGTCCTCGATACGGGATATATTTACCGTGTCTGCATCAGGATGCTTGAGGCCATTCAGTATCAGTGCGGCAAGGAAGTGGATATGGCGCATATTTCTGCGCAGGTAAAGGAAAATACCAGTTTCAGGGAATTAAAGAACTGGGTGCTTCTTAGCGTGAGGGAACTGGCAGAGGTTCTGGAGTGCGGTAAGGGCAAGTATTCTGAGGCTATAAATAAGGCGCTGGATTATATAAACGCCAATTATGAAAAGGCGGTTTCCCTGGCCGAGGTAGCTGCGGTTGTCCATCTGAACCCGGAATATTTCAGCAGGCTTTTTAAAGAGGATACCGGAGAAAATTTCAGTGTGTATATTATGACGTACCGCCTGAAAAAAGCGGAGGAGCTTTTTAAAACCACGGATATGAAAATGTATGAGGTGGCTGAAAGGGTTGGCTATCCAAACCTGAGCTATTTCTCAAGAATTTATAAAAAGTACATGGGAAAGTCAATATAAGTAAAGAAATGTCAAATTAAGTGCAGTATGAGCACGATCCAAAATGATCTCCCGATCATGTATGTCAAAAGGAGTAAAAATCCTGTCAAGTCAATGGGAACAGTCTGCCCAAATGAAGGTGTACAATAAATCTACAGCAATTAATTTAATTCAAGGAGGAAAATACATGAAGAAAGCAATTTCGTTATTTCTGGCTTTTTCTGTGGTAGTTTCCGTGTTTCTGGCAGGATGTGGAGGAGACAGCGGCAGCAACGGCGCCGGAGCTCAGACAACCGCTGAAGCGACGAATACCGGGAAGCCTGTAAAGCTGCTTTTGTGGCGGGCGGGCAATGATCAGACAGGCCGGGAGTTTGATCAGAAGCTGATAGACGGTTATAAAAAAATCAAGCCCAATGTGGAAATCGAGTATTCTGAGGCGCCATTCGGAAATGAATTTGAAACAAAATTGAATATGGCTTTTGCATCCAATTCAGCGCCGGACTTGATTGAACACTTTATCGCCTCTCTTGCGGAGAGGGCATCAAAGGGGCAATACCTTGCCATCGACGATTATCTGAACAATTGGGATGAAAAAAGCGATATTATCGAGTCAAATATTGACGCAGGTACTTTTGACGGCAAGGTATACGGAATCGGCTATTATCCGGCTCCGGCACTGTATGTTTACCGTAAGGACTACTTCAAGGAAGCCGGCCTGGATCCTGAAAATCCGCCGAAGACCTGGAACGATCTGGCTGAAGCCGCGGTCAAGCTTACAAAAAGAAACGGTGACGAAGTCACACGTGCAGGACTTGCATTCACAATTGACAATTATAAATGGCTTGTTCCCTTCGCCCGTGCCAACGGAGCCCAGCTGACAAAAGACGGACAACCCTCTTTTGACGCTCCCGAATTTGCGGCGGCCCTGTCTTATTTTACCGATCTTATGCGCAATAAAAAAGTCAACATAGAGCGCACTGAAAAGCAGGAATGGGCACAGCCGATTTACACTCTGGGACAGGCGGCTATTGCTATCATGCACCCTGACCAGCTGAACGCCATGATAAAAAATGATCCCTCAATGAAGGATAAAACCGGCTTCTTATTTCCTGAAAAGGATGGGAAGTCAAATATGTGGGTTGGAAACGGCTTCATGTTTATAAACGCCAATTCCAATGCAAAGGATGAATCCTGGGATTTTGTAAAATATACCCTGAGCAAGGACAATGTATGGGACGGCTATAAATCAGCGGGACATCCTGTGGTAAGGAAATCCCTTGTGGATCAGTATGTCAGTGACGACCCGTGGCTGAACGATCCTGTAATCAATGCCAGCAAGGTGGGTACAGGTGCGGAGAAGGTGACATATTTCAGCCTGATTCAGAATAAATATCTTGTTCAGGCCGAGCAGGAAGCGTACTTTGGAAAGAAAGCCCCGGAACAGGCATTAAAGGATGCAGTGGACCAGCTGAAGAAGGAACTGGCGGTTGCAAAATAAAAGCACAGTGATGTTAAGGGGGCATAGCTGAAGGGTTATGCCCCTCATCTTTAATAAATACATTGAAGAAAGGGGCGGGCGGAATGCAGAATCATTCACTTCGTGCAGCGGCAGAAAAAAGCGGCAGATATCATTATAAAAGAAAATATAAACACCAGCTGGCCGGATACTTATTTGCCCTTCCGGGCTACAGCATTTATTTCCTTTTTGTTTTCATACCTGTGGTGGTTACCTTTTATCTTAGCTTTACAAATTACGACTTATACCATACCAGAGACTTTATCGGAATTTCAAACTATATTGGGTTGGCAAAAGATCCGACCTTTCTGATATCAGTTAAAAATACATTTATTTATTCTTTGTTTACCATAATCCCGCAAATGCTGCTGGGATTGATAACAGCTGTTATGCTCAATGAAAATCTCTACGGGCAAAAATTTTTCCGAGTCAGTTTCTATATTCCGAATATAACAGCCATGGCCGCAATTTCAATGGTCTGGCTTTGGATATATGACCCTACGCAGGGGATTTTAAATTCTGTCCTGCGTACCCTGGGACTCCCGGCTCAGAAGTGGCTTTTTGATTTAAACCTGGCCATGCCGTCGGTTATTATAATGAGTATCTGGAAAGCCATCGGATATAACATGATCATCTATCTGTCCGGTCTCCAGCAAATCCCGGGTGAATTGTATGAAGCCGCGGAGGTAGACGGAGCTACCGGTATCCGGAGGTTCTGGCATATTACCGTCCCCATGCTGAAGCCAACTTCATTTTTCCTGCTTATCACAGGCTCGGTAAACTCCTTCAGCGTATTTGAACAGGTCAATATACTGACCCAGGGGGGACCTATGAATGCTACGACTACCATTGTCCACCAAATATACTCAAGAGCCTTTACCGAATTTAAAATGGGCTATGCTTCCGCTATTGCCGTGTTTTTGCTGGCGGTTGTACTCATAATTACCTTCGTCAATTTCAAATATGGAAATGAAGGTGCCGATATCGAGGCGGGCTGAGAGGAGCAAGAATATATGAAGATTTCCAGAAAACAATATAAAAAAGTAATATACTCGGGAGTGTTCTTCCTGCTTTCACTGATAATGCTGATGCCCTTCATTGTAATGGTATCGACTTCTCTGAAAAGCCCGGCTGAAATCAATACTCCAACGGTAAACCTTATACCTTCGAAATTTATGTTCGGCAATTATGTCACCGCCATGAAGTCGGGAAATTGGGTACGGTGGTTTTTCAATTCCGTATATGTGACGGCATTTGTAACCATTGTAAGCCTCTTTTTTAATTCCCTGTCGGGCTTTGCATTTTCAAGGCTGGATTTCAGGGGAAGAAATTTTATGTTTTATTCAACTTTGCTGGGACTGATGATACCGCAGCAGATAATTATGGTGCCAGTTTTTATCATCCTGAAAAACTTCCCGTTTTTCGGTGGAAACAACCTGCTGGGGCAGGGCGGGATCGGACTGGTAGACAGCTATGCGGGCTTGATGCTGCCGGGATTGGCGGGAGCTTTCGGGGTATTTATGTGCAGGCAGTATTTTCTCAATTTTCCGAAAGCCCTGGACGAGGCGGCGGAAATTGACGGTTGCTCCACCTTCCGGCTGTATTTTCAGATTTATCTGCCGCTGAGCAAGCCTTTGTTTGCCAGCCTGGGGGTGCTCAAAATGACCTCTGTCTGGAATGACTATGTGTGGCCGTTGATAATTACCAACTCGGACAGCATGAGGACGGTACAGCTGGCTATTACCATATTCCGCAATCAAGTGGTTCAATGGGAGCTTCTGATGGCTGGAACCACAGTGGTGACCGTGCCTTTGATCCTGGTATTTATCCTGGCACAGAGATTTTTTATCCAGGGGCTGATGGCCGGAGGAGTAAAGGGCTGACCCTGATATTAGCAGGATAGAAGAATAGGAGATATGCCATGAATAATAAAAAAAACATCATACTTCTGATGACCGATCAGCATCGGATGGATTATGTTAGCTTTGCGGGAAGTAAAAAGATTTCCACCCCCAACATTGACAGGATCGCAGAAAGCGTGGGTTTCACCTGCTGCCAGACGGTAAACCCCATCTGCACCCCGGCCAGGACTGCGCTGGCTACAGGCAAATATACGCATCAGATCGGCACGCTGGCAATGTCCGGAGATCTGAGCCGGCAGTTTCCAACATATATGCAGGCGCTGCAGAAAGCCGGTTATCACACCAGCGGAATAGGAAAATTTCATTATTTGCAGACCTGGGAGTGGAACACCAAAAGAGGCAGGGGCGTCAACCTGACAGGTATAAGGGAGGACATGAAAAAATACGGTTTCGATTACATCTGGGAAACCTCCGGCAAACAGCTGTCACGTCAGAATTATTGCGATTATTGTGAATATATGGACAAAAAAGGCCTTCTTGATAAAATGCGTGATTTTGTGGACATGGCAGGCATACACAATTCCGACTACCCCGACGATGAAGGGGAAGGAGAAGCGCTCCCCTGGCCTTTCGCCGAGGAGGACTATGTGGATATACTGACGGCGGACAAAATAATAGAGAGCATCGGCAACAGACCTGAAACCAGGCCGTTCTTCATATTCGGTTCTTTCTGCAGTCCGCACAAACCCTTTGATCCGCCAAAAAGGTATCTGGATATGATCCCTTATGAAGAGGAAGACGACTTTATTCCGGGACCCAAAGCACTGACTGATCCGCAGAAGAAAAAGATTTACAGGAGACGCAGGGCGTACAAGGCGATGATAAAGCTTGTGGACCACCAGGTGGGGCGTATTTTTGACAGGCTGGAAAAGGACAGGCTTCTTGAGGATACGGTCGTGATCTTTACATCCGACCACGGGGAGATGCTGGGCGACCATTTCCGGGTACAGAAGTCCATCTATTGGAAAGAGGCGGTGACTGTTCCCACGGCCATCAGACATCCGGATTATACGGACCGCAGGCTGATAAATACGCCGGTTGAGATCACCGACCTGGCCGCAACCATACTGGACATTGCAGGGCTTGATCCAAGCCAGTCGCTGAGCAAGGAATGGCCGGCATTCAACGACATCGTACCCTCCCGCAGCCTGATGCCCATCGTCAGGGGAGAGACCGGCAAAATCAGGGATTTTGCCTTCAGCGAGTGCGACGGCAAATGGCAGATGCTCCGGACGGAGAAATGGAAATACGTGAGGCATCTGAAATATACTTCGCCACAGGACCTGAAGGAAGAGTTTTACGATCTGGAAACAGGTCCGGATGAAATGGTAAACCTCATTGCCCATCCGGCTTATGCAGAAGCAATCGATTGGTGCAGAAAGAGGCGTGAATTTGTAACGGACACCACTCCGCCTGCGCAAACAAGCTGGGCGCCGTTAATGGGGAGTGAAAAATAGTAGCATAATGAACATGCCAATGGGAAAGAAGTGAATATATGCCGCCAATCAGTCTTTTAATCAAGCCTGCCTCCGGCAATTGCAATCTGAGATGCAAATATTGTTTTTACCACTCATTAGCTGAGAACCGTGCAGTCCCCTCCTATGGGGTGATGCAGCCAGGTACGCTGGAGGCGGTTGTCAGAAATGCGCTGGAATATGCGGACGAAGTATGTACATTTGCATTCCAGGGAGGAGAGCCCACACTGGCAGGCCTGGATTTCTTTCAGCAGTTGATTGGATTTGTACACCTTTATAATACAAAAAAGGTCAAGGTAAACTATGCCCTGCAAACAAACGGACTGTTAATAGATGAGCCATGGGCCGAGTTTCTTCACAGGCACAGGTTCCTTGTGGGTATTTCACTGGACGGGACAAAAGAGATACACGATCTGATGCGCCTGGATATCCACGGAAAAGGGACTTATCAGAGAGTATTGAAAACAACGGTTCTGTTTGACCGGTATGGAGTGGATTACAATATTTTGTGTGTAATCAATACCTATATTGCCAGGAGTATACGTAAAGTATACGGCGCCTTCAAAAAGCACGGTTTCAGGTATCTGCAGTTTATTCCGTGTCTTGACCCTCTGGGGGAGGCTCCCGGGGGCTATGAGCACTCATTGACGCCGGAACGGTATGCAATGTGTCTGAAAAATCTTTTTGACCTGTGGTATCAGGATCTGATAAAAGGTGAAAGGGTCAGTATCAGGTATTTTGAAAATCTTGTGGGCATGCTCATGGGATATCCGCCGGAGTCCTGCGGCATGAGCGGGGAATGTCAGACCGCTTTTGTCATCGAAGGGGATGGGGGTGTTTATCCCTGTGATTTTTATGTTTTTGATGAATGGCATATGGGAAATGTCTCTGACAGCAGCTTTTTTGAATTGAAAAAGAGTGAGGCTTCATGCCGGTTTACCCGGTTATCCCAATATGTGGATCCCAAATGCGGAAAGTGCAAATGGTTTAAGCTTTGCAGGGGAGGCTGCCGGAGGGAAAGAGAGCCTTTCATGGGAAATCTGCCCGCATTGAACCGTTTCTGCGGTTCTTATGAAGAATTTTTCAGCTATTCATATGAGAGGCTGCTGCAGCTTGGAAGAATGTTTTCCGCCAATAACGGCGGTATAAATATCTGAAGGAGGTTTTGTCAGGCGTGATACAATATTTATGGCTTGTTCCTCTGGGTTTTATGGTAGGGACCTTCGGAACACTGATAGGCGCGGGCGGGGGCTTTATACTGGTGCCCGTTTTGCTTATCCTGTATCCGGATAAAAGCCCGGATACAATAACGAGTATTTCTCTTGCCGTGGTTTTTTTTAATGCAATATCGGGATCAGTTGCCTATGCCAGAATGAAAAGGATTGACTTCAAATCGGGCGTCTGGTTTGCGGCGGCTACTGTTCCCGGTTCTATCCTCGGTTCAATCACAACTTCAATGATACCCAGGCAATTATTTAACGGCATATTCGGTGTACTGCTGGTGGCAATGGCGGTTTTTCTGTTTGCCCAGGCCAAAGGCGAGGAGCATAAGGCAATGGCGGATGGCAAGCTGCACATTACCAGAAGGCTCATGGATAAAACCGGCATGGAATATGTTTTCTCATACAATCCGGTCACAGGAATAGTGTTGAGCGTATTTGTGGGCTATCTGTCAAGCTTGCTGGGAATCGGGGGAGGTATCATACACGTACCCGCTCTGGTAAGCCTTTTGAATTATCCGGTCCATATCGCAACCGCCACATCCCACTTTATTCTAGCGATAATGGCACTCTCCGGCTCTGTAGTGCATGTATTGAACGGAGTTCTGTACCCGGGCCTGAAACAGATCATAGCCCTGGGCATAGGTGTGCTTTTCGGAGCGCAATTAGGCGCCAGGTTATCAAACCGCATACAGGGCAAAGTGATTATACGCAGTCTTGCGGCTGCCCTGGGGCTGGTGGGGATACGGATTTTTACAATGGTTTTCTCAGGCGATATTCATACGTTTTTATATATTTTACTGGTTATGGCGGGATTATGTTTCATCTCACTGCTTGTATGGCTGGCCGTACGGAGAGCTAAAGCAAGGGGATGATGGGATAATTACATAAGATAAAGGTATAGGGAAATCCGGTAAGCATTTAATGTTTACCGGATTTTCTTATGTCTTTATCCAGCTTTGGAAAAGTAGTATAATGATTATTATGTATACTATTTTAGCAAGGATATAATCGCCGCAGATGTTTGAAATAGCGCAGGAAGGAATGGTATATATATGAAAAAACTTATGGAAATTATAAAGCGGAAGCTGTATTTCAGCTCCATCGGCCAGAGAATTTCCACAGTTATGGTAATAGTAATAATCGGTACGGTCATAGTTTTCATGATAAGTACCTACAACATCATGAGGCACCAGCTTTCAATCAAAACAGAATTGAATACTCAAAAGGATCTCACCACGGTTTCGGAAAAAATGGACCTTTTCTTTCAGCGGGTAAAAAGTGATTCTATTCTGGTGCTTGCCAGCGGCCCCTGCCAGGACCTGTTAAAAGGAGCCAACAAGACCCTGAATGCCGATTCCTCCGAACAGTACCGCATATACAGGCTTATACAGGGAACCATGAAAAGTATTTTTACCGCGGATGATATTTACCGTACCATTATTTTTTATGACTTGAATGCAAATGCATACGCTCCGGTCAATATGCTGGTCCGGGATAAGAATTTTCAGGACCAGAAGAAAATAATGCTCGATTTTCTTGCCTCATCAAAAGACGCCCAATGGGTCACGCTTCACAAGAGCCCATGGCTTTTCAGAAGCAAGGATGCCGGGGATGACTGCATAAGCTATCTGCACAAGGTTTATGACGGCAGCAGCGGGAAGCTCATAGGCGCCATGGAAATGGAGCTGAGCACTGACAGCATCTTCAAGCTGTACAAAACTCTGGCCCAGAACGGGATGGATATTTTTATTCTGGACGGCGGCGGTATGGTGATTTCGGGCGGGAACCAGGACCTCCGGTATAAAAATTTCTCCGGGGAGAATTGGTATCAAGCTTTTGCGGATAAAAAGAAGTATATAGATCCGCAAAACAAATTGCTGTATATGTCAAAAAAATATTCCATGCTGGATTGGTCAATAGTTTGTACAATTCCGATGGAGGTGTATTTAAAGGACTTACATATATTTTCCGTAGTGGATATAGTAATCGGCTTAATATTGCTGGTCATAGCCTCTTTTCTTTCAAGGATACTGATCCGGTCCATTATAAAACCACTGGGCCGTATTACCAGAACGATTCAGGATATCGGAAAGGGCAATTATGAGCGGCGTATAAGAATACAGTACGGCGGTGAAATAGGAACCCTTGCCGCAGAGTTCAACAGAATGATCGACAAAACCAACGAGCTCATGCAGAAGATAATTAATACAGAACAGAAAAAGAGGGAATCGGAATTGTCACTGGTGCAAATGCAGATGACGCCGCATTTTTTCTATAATATCCTGGAAAGCATCTGCGGCTTGATCGTAATTGACGAAAAAAAGCTTGCAATCAAAACCGTGCAGCTGCTGTCGGCTTTTTACAGGGGAGTGCTGAATAAGGGAAAAGATATAATTCCTATTTCGGAAGAATTGAATATTGCAAAAAACTATCTGGAAATCATGCAGATCTGTCATTCAAATACCTTTTGCTATAAGATTCAATGCCCGGAAGAGCTTGAAAAATATCATATAAACAAGCTGACTTTGCAGCCGATTCTGGAAAACGCGGTTCACCACGGGATTATAGCCAGCGGACGGAAGGGGGAAATCCTGATTTCGGTAACGGAGGCTGAAAACAGGATCAGGATCTGCATTTCCGACAATGGAAGCGGCATCAGCGCCCAAACACTGCAGAGTATCCATGAGGGCAAGGAGGAAGAGTATCACATGGACAGCTTCGGCCTTAAAAATACGCAGGAAAGAATCAGGCTGCATTTCGGTGAGGATTACGGTCTTTCTATTCAAAGTGAGGAAAGCATGGGGACGGAAGTTGAGATTTTGCTTCCCATGCAATAGAAGCTTTAATATACCCGAATACAGGAGCGGAGGAACTGCAATGTATAAAGTGATGGTTGTTGACGATGAAATGTTGATAAGAAAACGGATTATCTATGGCTTTGACTGGGAGTCATGGGGATATCAGGTGGTGAGCGAAGCGGGCAACGGGCCTGAGGCGCTGGAGATGCTGGGAAGGGAAGCCGTGGATGTTGCAATTGTCGACATTGCAATGCCTGACATGAACGGGATTGAGCTTGTGCGGGAAATACGGAAGCGGAATTATCCGGTTGAAATCATTTTTCTCACCGGACACAGCAGCTTTGAATATGCGAAGGAAGCCATAGCGGAGGGCGTATATTACTATATACTGAAGCCCCTGAGCGAGGAGGAGTTTTCAGCAACCCTCAGGAAGCTGGCCCATAAAATGGACAGAGAACAAGAAAGAGAAAGGACCATGCTCAATCTGAAAGAAAGCCGGGACGATATCAACCTGTTTTTAAAATGCAGGTTTTTCAGCGATCTCTTCCATGCCAGGCTCAGCATGGAAGAGGAGGAACTGCAGGAAAGGCTGGAACAGCATGGAATCCGGGTATATGACGGATACCGTGTGGCTGTGATAAAAGCAGAGAAGGACCAGGACAGCGAATTTAATATGAAGCAGGAGCTGGAGAGGGTACGGGTACTTTTGGCGGAAAATATGCCGGAATTGCAGAATATTGTGGCTCTCTATGATGTGCTGGACGACTATATCATTTTATTTATAAATGTTTCGGAAAATTGTTCCCTGACAGATCCCCGGGAGTGTGCCGGTCTGCTGAAGCTGGTCTGCGCCGAAGTGGAAGAGCCGGGGCATGTCAGATCCAGGGCCGGGATCAGCAGAGAAGTGAAAAGCACGAAAATAGTCTCCGACGGCTATGAGGAAGCTCTCACAGCTCTGCGGAACACTATGCTGTTTGAAGAGGAAGTATTGGAATACGGCATGCTGTATCCTTTTCTGAAAAAGAAATTTCAGATTTCTTCAGCACAGAAGGGCGAGCTGAGACGTGATGTGGAGGGCGGCAGCCTGGAAGAAACCTCAAAAAAGCTGAGGAGTATTTTTGATGAGATGGGCGAAGAAAGGATAGGGTATTCCGAGTTTTCTCAAACCGTAAAGCAAATATTTTACCTGTTGTCTGAAATTTCATTGGAATCCAATCTCGACATAAAGGGATATATGGACGGGTACAGCAATCCGGAGTCGGCGCTTTTGGGCATAAGGAGCATTGATGCCATGTATGCCTGGCTTTACGGCATTGCGGAAAAAATCATTACAAGCAGGGAATTTTTCAGGAAACGCGGGCAGAATATCGAGCTTGTGCACAAGGTCAAGCAGTATATTATGGATAACTATCAGAATCAGGAGCTGACCCTGACCGATATTTCGGAGCATCTGCACATTACGCCTCCGTATCTCAGCGGCAGCTTTAAAAAAGCCGTGGGGATGTCGGTAACACAGTATGTTTCCATGATAAGGCTGGAAAAGGCAAAAGAGATACTGTGCTCAAAGGGCATGGATGTAAAATCGACGGCAGAGCTGGTGGGGTACAGCGATGAATATTATTTCAGCAGGTGTTTCAAGAAATATTTCGGGGTTTCCCCTTCTTCTGTTATGCGTATTAACAATTTTGACTAAAAATCACACCGGATTTATTAATATTATTATTAATTTTTTACAAAAACACCGTAAAGAATTCCATGGCAGTTTCAATTCCTTTCAACTAAAATAAAGAAAGTTCCCGGTAAACCGAAAAGCAGAAAAGCATTAAAAAGCGGAGGAATAAAAGGTGATAACCGGGGAAAATATTCCGTATATGAAAGGAATGGTAGATGGTATGGTTGGAAAAAAGAACGCGGTTGGGTTTTTAATGGCTATTGTTATGGTTTTGAGCCTGTTTGCCGGCTGTTCGGGCAACAGCGGCCCGGGAAGCAGCTCGCAGCAATCTGCCGGCGGGGAAAGCCAGGCAGGGAAGGGCAAGGTCACGGTCCGTATCCTGACCAGATACAGCAATCCGGATAATGTCCGTGAAAAGTATTTTATAGACCGGGTTGCCAAGTTTAAGTCGGAGAATCCGGACATTGATTTGCAGGATATTTCCGTATCCGATGAAAATTCAAGAGACACAAAGTTCAAAACATCCGTGGCATCGGGAAATCCAATTGAAGTCTTTAATTTTTTAGGGTATGCAGCTAATTTTGACTATGTAAAAAATGGAGTTGTCACCAATCTGGAGCCTTTGTTCAAGGAGGACACGGAATGGACAAAAAATTACAAGGAATCTTTATTCAGCCCTGTCAACTACAGTTCTTACGGGGTAGAAGGGATATATGGGATCCCGACGACTCCCTACGGGGTTTGCACTTTCTATAATAAAGCCATTTTTGACAATCTAGGCATTGAGGTCCCGGAAACCTGGGAGCAGATCGAAGCCGCCGCGCCCAAGCTGATTGAAAAGGGTATTACTCCCATGGCGTTCGGAGCAAAGGACAATTACCGCGGAGGACACTTCCTGACGGCATTGTCAATGAAAGTATACGGAGCGGACTTAAAAGACAAGCTGGTCAGCGGTGAGCAGAAGTGGAACGGAAAAGACACGGTGAGTCTGATCTCCTATATGAAAAAACTCTATGACGAAGGCGTCTTCGGCAAAAACAACCTGGCTTATACGGCGGACGGGGAACTGGCCAAGCTGGAAAGCGGGGAAGCCGCCATCTGTTTCAGCGGCTCATGGAATATAGCGACAATCAACGGATTTTCCAATGCGAAAGATATTGTGTGCAAAGGCTTTCCATATTTTGAAGCTCATCCTGAAAATAAGGATATGTGGATGGGCGGACCTGACGATTTCCTTTCAATTTCTTCAAAACCCGGAGATGCGGACTATGATGCCACTGTAAAGGTGCTGAAGTATTTTTCCTCCCAGGATTACTGGCAGGGCCTGTATGAAGTTCAGAAGGGCTCCGGAACATATCCCGTATCCTTCGGCGAAGTCATACAGGCGGATGAGCTTACCAATGGCTTCAATAAATACTACAACTCCGCCCCGAACATGATCGGAGAAATCGAACAGTATGACAAAATGGCAGCTCTGATGGATGTGGTGAGGACTAATATGCAGACTATTTTCTCCGGCAGCAAGGCACAGGAGATTGGGGACACCATACAGGAAGAAGTGGACAATTACGCGGCAAGCAGCAATTAGCTGTAAAATGAGCGGCCTTTGGGAGTCCTGTTTCCTGAAGGCCGTCTGAATATGTGTCCGGAGGGGGTTGCAGGTTTGGTAGGAAATAAAAATTTTCGCAGTAAAATGGAAAGCGTTTTACTCAGCTTACCGGCTTTTTTGATCTATTCATTCGTAATAATATATCCCATGATCAGTGTTTTTTATATGTCGGCTTTTAAATGGAACGGGATTCCCAGTTCCAGCATGGAATACACGGGATTGAGAAACTATATGGCTTTCTTTATGGATAACAGGTTTTATACGTCTCTGAGAAATATCGGCATATTTATTTTATCGGGATTTTTTCTGATACTGCCTGCGGCTTTCTTTCTCGCAACTGTTATCCAGAGCAAAATGAGGGGCAAGAGGTTTTTCCGTACAAGTTATTTTTTTCCTCAGGTTATCAGCCGCACTGCCATCGCTCTCATGTGGTACTTTCTTCTCTATCCCGAGGGAGGGCCTGTGGCATCTCTGCTCCACATGATAGGGCTGAACAATGTTGACGTGAATTTTCTGGGGAGCAAGACCTGGGCGATTTATGCCATTACCGTAATCAACGCATGGACCTATGCGGGTTTCAACATGCTGATATTTTCGGCGGGGCTGACTTCAATTCCGGAAGAAATTTATGAGGCGGGCGTTGTAGACGGAGTTAACCCGTTGCAAAAATTAGTTTACATAACTGTACCAATGATGAAAAGCAGTTTTCAGCTTTTTACTATTAACTGTGTTATCGGTTCAATCACCACCTTTGAAATGGTTTACGCCACAACAGGCGGCGGTCCCGGCAGCGCCTCCGAGGTATTTGGAACATTGCTGTACAAAAATGCTTTTACTTATAACAATTATGGGTATTCCAATGCAATCGGGTCCTTCCTGATCATTGCATCATTTGCCGCTACATTGATACTGAATTTTATTTTCTCCAAAAGAGAAAGGGATTGAAAAGGGGGGCGTTTATGCATAGGAATCTGAAACCAGACAAAATTATTTATGGTTTTTTTGCAGTATTATTCTCGTTTGTTTTCCTGTATCCGGTTTACTTTACGGTAATCTCGTCATTAAAGGATAACAATGAGATCTGGAATACAATGTTTGCATTGCCGAAGGCACTCAATCTGGATAATTACAGGTCTGCGATAAATGATATAGGAATTCTAAGGTCGGTTCTGAACTCTTTTATTTTTTCCTTCGGAGCGACTATTATCGTAGTAATTACAGTTACAATGGGATCCTACGTAATATCAAGAAAGCTGCTCAAAGCATGCGGCTTCCTGAGACTGTACTATCTGCTGGGGCTTATGATCCCGGCATACGGAATGCTGATCCCAATTGTAAAGATGTTCACCGCCTTTGGCTTTCAGGATCATTATTTGCCCATGATTATTTTATACGCCGGAATAAACTTTCCCATGAGCTTTTATCTGATCGTGGGGCATATCAACGGGCTGAGCAGGGAAATCGATGAGGCGGCCTATATTGACGGCTGCAACACCACGGAGATCGTATTCCGCATCATATTTCCCATTGCCAGGCCGGGCATATTTACGGGAGCAATTATTACATTCCTCGCCGTATATAATGAACTCATATTTGCCAACACGCTGCTGCAGAAGAAGTCAATGCAGACTATATCCGTAACGCTGCTGGGATTGAAGGGGGAGAGGTTCACTAGCTGGGGCCCGATGTTTGCCTCAATAGTGCTTTCCATCGTGCCAATTATGATAATATACCTGATTTTTCAGGAGAGGATAGAGGGCGGAATAGCTGCGGGAGCAGTAAAGGGATAAGGAGCGCAAGAGATATGATCACTTGTAAAAAAATGCAGCATATAGGCATTATCGTACCGGATGCGGAACAGTGCGCAAAATGGTATACGGAGCACTCGGGATTTAAGGAAAAAGCGGAATTCTTTCACGAAGGAAGCCGGGTGAAATTTGTCTATTCCGAGGATACCGGCGTTCTCTGCGAGCTGATCCAGCGCCCTCTGGGAAGTGACGACGCCAAAAGGGCTTTTCTCACAGGCGGGTGGATAGACCATATTGCCTATGAGGTGGAAAACATAGAAAAGGAATTTGAAACCGCTAAAGCCGAGCAGCTGGAAATTATTGAAGGAATCGTAGAAATCCCGGGATTCTGGGAAGCGGGCTTTCAGTATTTCCTGGTGCGTTCGCCGGGCGGGGAGAAAGTGGAATATTGCAAAGTGCTTTAAAGAAATTGCGGGATGGAGGAATTTCTATTATGAAAGCAAAAATAGTAGCTGTGAGATTTGAAAGTACGGATAGCAAGGAGTTTGACAGGATATACAATGCGTTGCAAAAGCTTTATCAAAATGAGGTGGAGTTCCTTACCCCTGTGGTGATGGGCGAGCCCTTGCCAGAGGCGGATGCCGTACTTCTGCCTGTCATGGCTGTGGATGTTTATACAAAAATTGAGCAGGTCAGGAAGGCGGTAGACCTACCCATTATTGTCATTACCACTGTTTTCGGGGTTTCGCTCATGTTTGACTGGGAATCGGTTGCCTACCTGAAGTCAAAGGGCTTTGAGGTTTACAATCCGCACAGTATAGAGCTGGCAAAGACTATATTCAAAGCCTTCGCCCTGAAGCGGGAAATGAAAAAACAGAAATTCCTGATTTTTCAGGACACTCCCGGAGACGGTCTGATACCGGAGCAGTTCAAAATATTTTATTGGTGGAATGAAGAATGTACACGGGACATAAAAGAGAAATTCGGCATTACCATAGTGAGAAAGCCGTATCTTGACCTCTGCAAGCAGGCAAAGGATATTCCTGATGAGGAGGCGCGGCTTGAGGCGAAGCGCTGGAACTTTGACAATCAGGTGCCCGGTGAGCGCCCCTTGCTGGCCTCTGTCAAATTGTTCATGGCGCTGCGGAATGAAGTGGATAAGGAGGGAAATGTGGCCGGGTGCGGCGTCAACTGTCTGAATGAAGCCTATGACAGCGACACTACACCATGTCTTGCGTGGAACCTTCTTTATCAGGACCGCGGTGTAATGTGGGTTTGCGAGGGGGATACATCCTCTCTTATGACCCAGTATCTCATAGGTTCAACGATCGATTCCGCAATATTAACCACAAACATATACCCCTTCCTGTCCGGAATGCCGGCCCTTTCCCACGAAAAGATACAGGAATTTCCCCGGGTAAGCGATCCGGACGATCACGCCCTTCTGGTCCATTGCGGATATTTTGGCTGCATGCCTCAAAAAGGCGCAGCAAAATGGGTGCTGAGGCCTCCTGTGCTTTCCTGGCTGGTGGGTGAGAATTCCACCGCCGTGGATGCGGAGGTGGAGAAGGGCAGTCTGACATTGTGCAAGCTTCATTCCACATTTAAAAGCATACTGGTTGAGAAGGCCGTACTGGAGGAATATGTTCAGTATCCGGGCTCGGACTGCCGAAACGGCGGGCTGATCAGGCTGGCAGACGGGTACAGGCTGATGGAGAGGATTTATTCCCACCACGTCATTGTTACCACGGGAAAGAGAAGCAATCAAATCAAGGCCGTCGCTCAGGTATTCCACATCAATGTGGACGAATGATACTGACAGAAATACAATCCTTTAAAATATAGCTTAACGCATTCATTTTTATTATTTTTATTAAAGATGGATGCGTTTTTTCTTGACAAAAAGCGGTATAAAAATTATTATATGACTACAATTGTACAAAATAGTCATATAATTTTGAGGTGAAAGCGTGCCGCCCATATTTACATTGGAAAAGAGAGAAAAAATAAAAACGCATTTACTGGAAGCCGGCGTCGGACTCATTAAGGAAAAGGGCATTAAAAAGATGACCGTTGATGAGATCGCGGAACGGGTGGGAATTGGGAAAGGGACCTTTTATCACTTTTTTCCGTCCAAGGAAAGCTTTGTATTAAGCGTTATATACTTCAGCAAAGAAAATATATACCGCAGTATAAATGAAATCGTGGCGCAAAATGGCAGTATTGACAGAAAGAATTTTGAAATGCTGCTTCAGAGGTTCACAATGGCAGGAAGCAATAATATTATCAGCTTTATGACGCAGGAGGATGAGGACTGGCTGAAGAGAAAGCTGCCAAAGGAAACGGCACTCGATCCGAAAAAGGAAGAACAGATTGCCGGTACGGTTTTTCAGTATGTGTCCGGAAAACGTGAGAATATAAATTATCATGTGGCGGCCAATATAATCAAACTGATGGCAATCGCCGCAGAGAACCGGGAACTGCTCCACCAGGATGCGCTGGAGGAAAATATCATGCTGCTGCAGCGCCAGCTATGTGATTATATCTTTAAAGAAGGGGATGAAAAGGATGAATTATAACAGAAAAGTGAATTTTGTATTTGCAGTCTTAGCTTCCGCAGCGGGTTTGCTGTATTCTCTGGCAGATTATCTGCTGGAATATTTGCCTGAGGGCAGCAAAGCTCTGGATAAATATGGAGTTGTGGAATCTGCATGGCAGGTGATGCCAAACTGGAGGTTTACGGCTTCGCTGACCATTGCGGCAATTGTTACCCCATTTTTTGTAGCAGGCTACATATGTGTTTACAAACAGATGCGGACGACGCATCCGGGATATGCGAAAGCGTTTATTGCGGTCACATTGACAGGAGGGCTTGCGGACTTTTTTATACATGCGGTTCTCTGCATAATGCCTGTTGTCTATAAGTCGGTATTTGAAATCGGCGGGCAGACAGCGGCTGTCAAGGTGCTGGAGGATATGACCGGCAGCTTTATCATTCCGTTTTATGCGTATTTTGCTTTTATTTTTGCAGGTTATATTCTCTGGTTTGTATATGCCTTCAGGAAAAACGGCATATATCCGAAATGGTATGCCTGGGTCTTGCTGGCGGCAGTTCTTATTGAGCTGGTCTCTTCAAATTTTGCCGCATTGCAATTGATCAGTATAGGTACATTGTCGAGATTGGAAATGACATTTTTTATTTATGCGGCTGTCACCGAATATAAAAGCATGAGGCAAAGCAGGGAAATACGGCATTATTCAACATAAGCGAAGCTTTCCATTTATCTACATGGAAGATGCTGTGGATAGCCGGAATAAACAGATTGATAACAAGCAAAACTTTATTTAAAATGAAATAGAGTTTTACTTGTTTTTGAGGATGAAAGCAGTACCAGTTGTTTAAAAGGAGCATTGACATAATGAAAATATTGGGAAGAGAGTTTTATAACAGAGATTCATTGATAGTTGCAAAAGAGCTTCTGGGAAAGGTGCTCGTACATGAAACGGGCGGACGGAGAATTTCTGCAAAAATCGTTGAGGCGGAAGCATATATGGGCATCATAGACAGGGCGGCGCACTCTTACGGCGGAAAGAGAACGCCGAGGGTTGAGGTAATGTATGGAGGACCGGGATTTGCCTATGTATATTTTATTTACGGCATGTACTATTGCTTCAATATGGTAACCCGGGAAGAGGGTACTCCTCAGGCCGTTCTGATAAGGGCCGCCGAGCCCATGGAAGGCATTGATACAATGGCTGAAAACAGGTTTAAAAAGCCATATGCCCAGCTGACCGCGAGCCAGGTAAAGGGACTGACCAACGGTCCGGGAAAACTGTGCGGGGCATTTTCAATTGACAGGAATTTAAACGGAGAGGATCTGTGCGGCGGCAGGCTATATGTGGAAGAGGGAGAAAATGAAAAATTCGGTATAGCAGCTGCCAAGAGGGTGGGGGTTGATTACGCCGGGGAGGCCAGTGACTACCTCTGGAGATTTTATATAAAAGATAACAAATACGTATCGGTGAAATAGTCGCATATTGGAAATAGTGCTTTTTATAGTTCATGTTTTTTGCTATAATGAAATAAAATATTTTAGTTCTGAGATGAAGTATGGTTCCTTATGAATGAAAAAACCACCGTTTAGCAGGGAAAGGAGCGGCTGTCCAATGAAAACCCTTGAAGAATTCATACTCATTGAAGCGACTAAATGTGACTTGAAAGAGAGACTTGAAGTCCAAAAACCGAAAAGCTGGCTCAAGACAATAAGCGCCTTTGCCAATGGCGTTGGTGGTGTTTTGATTTTCGGAGTTGCTGATGATCGGCGGATTGTTGGTCTTTCGGATATCAAAGACGACATTGATACCATCAGCAAGATGGTAAAAGAATTTATTTCGCCTATGCCTGTTGTGGAATTCAGCGCTTTTCATACAGATGACGAAAAGGATGTATTAATCGTCGAAGTGCTACCTGGTGAAGAACCTCCTTATTTCTATTCTGCGAACGGCAGTCTTACCGCTTTCGTCCGTGTGGGAAGCGACAGCCAGCCAGCACCGGCTAATCGGCTGAGGGAACTTGTCATAAAGGGAAGAAATCTCTCGTTTGATTCATTGCCGACTGGTTATAAGAAAGAAGATTTGACATTTACTATCTTCGAGGTCACCTTTAAGAAAATCACAAAAAAGGTCATCACGCCAAAGGATTATATCTCTTTTGGTATGTGCAGACCGGATGATACTTTGACCTATGCTGGTCTGATGTTTTCGGATGAATGTCCGATTCTGCAATCAAGGGTTTTTTGTACACATTGGGATGGGCTGATGAAGGGTTCTTTGGGCGACGATGCCATTGATGATAAGGAATTTGAAGGCGATCTCATTTCACAGCTAATGAAGAGCCATGATTTTGTAAAAATGAATTCAAAGGTGCGATGGAAAAAGATGTCCGACCATCGCATAGATAAACCGGACTATGCTGACCGAGCTGTTTTTGAAGCTCTTGCCAATGCCTTCATGCACAGAGATTATGGCATAATTGGCAGCGAGGTTCATGTCGATATGTATGATGACCGATTGGAGATTTACTCCCCCGGAGGCATGGCTGACGGAACGTTCATACAGGATCGTGAGATTGACGAAGTTCCATCAACTCGCCGCAATCCAATCATTGCCGAGATATTTCACCGCCTTGATTATGTGGAGCGCCGCGGCAGCGGCCTGAAAAAGATACGAACGGAGACATCGTATCTCTATGGCTATACGGATGATTATGCGCCGGAATTCAGATCTACTCCGACAGAATTTCATGTGATTTTGAAAAATATGAATTACAGTATAAATGCATCTTTAAACATGAAGGCCACGAAAGTTGCCGATAAAGTTGCCGATAAAGTTGCCGATAAAACTAACTTGACTTCCGGTGAAAAAGCCTTTTTGGAATCGCTCTTGCCTTACCTTGCCGAGTATGAATGGATTACAAACTCTACGGCGCGCGAACTAAGCGGAAATGCGGAAGGTAGTGTAAAACGGTTTTTACGGATTTTAACGGATAAAAATGTCCTCGAAGCCCGTGGTGAGAATAAAGCGCGGCAATACAGGCTGACTAGCATAGAATAAACTCTGAACGATTTAAGATGAAAGAAGCGCTATTATCGTGTAGCAGAACAACATGACATAGAATCGCTATATTGCCTAATCAATATGGTGGATTTTAAAAAGTGTGTAAGAATTGTCTCTTGATTCATGCGAAATTGAAGAAATCCTCATATCGCGCTATTTCCAATTTCTATGAAACATATTGGAAATAGTGCTTTTTATAGTTCATGTTTTTTGATACGCGGTATATTTATTTTAATATATTATTAACAGGGATTTTGCATGTTTGTAAACATTGCATATTTACAATTGAGCAGGCAATTGGTAAAATTAACATAAAATTACATATAAATCAAAATGTTTTCCCTGAGTCAATTACGGTTGAAAGCCAATAGTAATTGACTTGATCACTATTGTTTTATTTTGATTACACATTATGTTATTGGCCGGAACGGACTTGCTTAAATATTAAATACAGGTTTATATAAAAACAAAATTTGAAAGGAGTTAAAAGAATGACATCAAGGATAAACATTTTCAGAAAAACAATATGTTTTATGGTAGTACTTGTGCTGGTATTCAGCAGCCTGAGTTTTGCCGTTTCCGCAGCTAACTCCAAAACCGTAACCTATGAGACATCTTATAGTTTCGTTATCTACTCTTCCCAGTTAAATGATTATATGAGCTCACCCTACTCATATGTGCCGGCCACATACAATTATAATGACGGCACCTATAAGGGGACGCTCAACATAACGTATGCGGCCTGCGGAGCTCCAACTTCTGCCGGAGGTATTTTCCTGAATGTTACAATATATACCAGGTATTCAGGCACTGTCTATGGCAACGAGCCCAAAAGCATAACTTATGAGACATCCTATAGTTTTGTTATCTACTCTTCCCAGTTAAATGATTATATGAGCTCACCCTACTCATATGTGCCGGCCACATACGATTATTACGACGGTACATACAGGGGAAGGCTCAATATAACGTATGCGGCCTGCGGGGCTCCGACCTCAGCCGGAGGCAATTTCCTGAATGTTACAATATATACCCGGTATTCCGGAACAGTGTATTGAACAAATAAAAAGTATACATATTATTTATAAACCTGTATTTATGACCAAACGGGGACGCCTGAAAATCTCATTTGTGGCGGCTCCGGGGATATTAAGAGTGCAAGTGTGCCAAAAAAGCATACCTGCACTTGTTTTATTGTCAGGGAAAGAGGCAACGAGCAAACAAAACGGTTTTGCCGCATTTGTTCTTTGCAGACAGAAAGGTATGCCGGAATATAATCAATATAGTACAAGTAGTACATCAAAGGAGCACAAGAAACACTGGATTTAAAAAATTACAATAATGTATATAATTGGAATCAGTTATGGTATAAACATCAAAATTCTTGTCAATTTTCCCTCATAAATACGGCGAGGGAGTTTTAATACCGTGTGCACGGAAAGTAAAGGCAATAAATGAAAAAGGCTAATGTTCTAAATTAATTTCTGGAGGTGTCCCATGAAAATTATTAGAAAAGGTTTAGTATGGTTTATTGGATTTACACTTCTCCTCACAACGATGTTTCCCAGCCTATCCGTGGCTGCTGCCGGTCCGATCAGGATTGCCTGCGTTGGAGCCAGCGATGTTTCCGGAATAGGAAACGGCAGCTTTCCAGAAACTCTTCAGACCATGTTGGGCTCAGGATATGTTGTCCGCAATTACGGGGTTGGAAGTACAACCATGACGAAAAGAGGCTCTCCTTCCTATTGGAACACACAGCAATTCATTGACAGCAGCAATTGGCAGCCGGATATTGTTATCATCATGCTGGGGTCCAATGACGCCAAACCGGCGAACTGGGTTTACAAGGATGATTATGCTGCGGATTACAAAGCGATGATCGACCATTACAGAGGGTTGTCCTCCCATCCGACGGTTTATATGAACACGCTGCTTACCTGCTATGATGTGAATCCAAATCCGGGTTCCGGAGAAATTACCGAGCAGATCGTCACCGGTCAGGTGGTTCCCATCATTAAGCAGGTCGCTTTTGAAAAAGGCTGCCTTTTAAATGATGTCAATGCCGCTACAAAAAATATGCCACAGAATTTCCCGGACCTGGTGCATCCAAATCCTGCGGGTATACAGGTGGTGGCGCAAACTACCTATAACGGGCTTGTTCTTGCCACTTCCGATGCTTTTTCGCAGATTGAAGCTGAGAGCTCGCCCTATAAGCTGGGAATGTCGGATGAAGCCTGCAGTGATATAGGCGGCGGGCAGAATGTGGCCTATATTGAAAACGGAGACAGCGCAGTGTATTACCGGCGGGATTTCGGAAACGGCGCTACCGGTTTTTCAGCCAGGGTAGCCAGTGCTTCTGCCGGAGGAAATATTGAAATACATCTGGACAGTGTTGACGGCCCGCTGATCGGTACGTGTCCGGTAACAAATACCGGGGGCTGGCAGAGTTGGGTAACGAATACCGTCGATATCACGGGAGTGAGCGGTATTCATGATGTATATCTGAAATTTACAGGCGATACAGGATATTTGTTTAATCTGAACTGGTTCCGGTTCACTCCGGGATATGTGACTCCGCCTCCTGTTTCTGAGCCGGACCCGGAACCCGTGGCACTGGACAGGACAGGCTGGACTGCGACCGCATCAAATAACAGCGGAGCCGCCGGATACGCCCTGGACGGAAATGTCAATACAAGGTGGGATACAACTGCCTTGCAAACTTATGGGCAGTGGTATACCCTTGACATGAAAGAGGACAGGACCTTCAACTCCATTGTGATGGATACCACAGGCAGTGCAGGGGATTATCCCCGCGGTTACGAGGTCTATGTGTCCAACGACGGGACCGGCTTTGGAACACCTGTTGCAAGCGGCAACGGTTACGATGCTGTCACAGTTGTTTCTTTTCCGGTCCAGACAGCCCGATATATAAAGGTAGTGCAGACAGGAACCTCCGGCGGGTATTGGTCGATTCATGAATTCTATGTATACGGCCCCGGTTCTTCCACTCCCGACCCGGACCCTGATCCCGCCCCATTGGACAGGACAGGCTGGACGGCATCGGCATCAAATAACGGTGTGGCCGCCGCATATGCCCTGGACGGGAACGCCGATACAAGGTGGGATACTACCGCCGTACAAACAAACGGGCAATGGTATACGATTGACATGAAGTCGGATAAGACCTTTGACACCATTGTACTGGATACCACCGGCAGTCCCGATGACTATCCCCGCGGGTACCAGGTGTTTGTATCGGCAGATGGCACAAATTTTGGCAGCGCCATTGCCGCAGGGGCCGGAACCGGAGCGGTCACTGCCATTACCTTCAGCCCCAGAACGGCGAGATATATAAGGATTGTACAGACGGGTTCAACACCTTCCTTCTATTGGTCCATCCACGAACTCAACATATATAATTCAGGTGGAGGGACTACGCCTCCTCCGGCTCCGCTGTCACAGCATACGGTGGCCATCAGGGCCGCCGCCACCGGAAAATACCTGACTACCACAGACAATGTATCCATACCGGCAGTCCTGTCAAAAGACACGTCCTGGGGGGATTGGGAAAAGTTCATCCAGGAGGACTGGGGAAACGGACAGATCACCTTCAGGGCTATTTCCACGTGGAAGTATCTGACGGTCAATACGGAACCGGGAACTATTTTGCCTAACAGCGCAACCATCGGAACTGCTTCCAGGTTTTCCACCGAGGACAGGGGAAACGGGAAATATGCGATCCGGGCGGCTGTAAACAACCGGTATCTGTCCAACGGAGCGGGAAACCAGCTTCGGGCGAATGCTGTCTCGGTGGGCGCAAATGAGGAGTTCTACCTGGTGAATCTGGATCCCATCCCTTCGGAGACCTCCTATGTGGGAGTGACCATGGGATTTACAGGTCAGACGCTAAATGGCGCTTCTCCCACATATTCCGGCAATACGACCTACAACATGCCCTTGTACAATGCGACCTCAGACAATACCAAGTTCTGGGATAATATCGTTGAGGAAATAGCCAGCAGCGGAGTGGATTTTGTCGCACCGACCATCAGAGGTTATCTGGATTCGGTTCCCGATTATAACAATGCCGGAGATCCCAGAAAGCTCGCCGACATGATTGCGGCTATGAACCGACGGGGGCTTACCGACAAATTCAAATTCAGCTGCCTGGACGACAATCCTGCTTCAATGACAGACCACAAAAACCGTGACAACGGAGGCGGCGGTTACAATCCCAAGTTTGACGTGGGAGATCCGGACAATTACAAATATATATGGGAGTATAACTATAAAGCTTTCTTTAATACGGTTCCTGACAATATGCGGTTTAAAATTGACGGAAGGCCTGTTATATGGGAATGGGTCATGGGGGATTATGCCTTTACCAATTACGGCAACGGAAACAGTAAAGCATTGCTGATGTACATCCGGCAGAAGTGCCAGGAGGAATTTGGCTTCAACCCTTATATTATTGTAGAGGGAACCTGGCTGAACTGCGATCCTGCGGTGGATGATCCGGCGGTCATTGACGGTGTGCACAGCTGGTTCATGGTAGGCCCAGGCTATTCGACCACAAACTATAACGGAAGGTCCTATGGCGCATTGGTTCCCGGATTCCGCGTTGTCAACGGAGGTGCGAACATGTTCCTGGATTCAAATCATGGGCAGACCTTAAAGGATAACCTTGACAGGACGGTAGGGAGCGGAAGCCTGGTCACACTGGTGGAAGGCTTCACTGACTGGGAGGAAAACTGCACATTATGGCGCAGCACCGACACCACCTACTATGACTATCCCAACCAGCGCATCAATATACTGAGGAGATATTCCTCGGATCCCTTCCCGGAAGACCTGAAAATGGAAGCGGAGGCCTGCGATAGCTTTAGCGATACCACTTACGGCAATGCGGGGAATGTTTACCGGTCGGGGAATCTGGACATCCAGGCCACAACCGATACACATTCAGGCTGGAATGTATTCAATACGGCGGCCGGAGAATGGCTGCAATGGCAGGAAGTGCCGCTGCAGGGTTCCACGGACCTGAAAGTGAGAGTAGCCGCAGCAGCTCCTGGAGGGCAGATCAGATTTGTAATAGACGGAGTGGCAGGCCCTGCGGTTTCAGTTCCAAATACCGGGGGAGCGCAAACATGGCAGACAATCGATGCGGGCAATTTTGACCTTGCACAGGGGAGTTACCACACGGTGAGGCTTGAAGTCGTCAGCGGAAATGTCGGCATAAATTACTGGACAAATTAACAGGAGGCTGCATCATGAAGAGTATTGGAAAAAGCCTTAAAATATATTATCTGATATTGGCTGTCCTGGCAATACCCGTCCTGGAAAGCCTGGGCGCCGCCACGGCAGAAGCCAGTACCGCAACCCAATCCTTTAATACCTCCGCAGGCGTGCTGGACGTGGATTATGAAAGTTACCTGTCCAAGCATGATGTGGTATTCAACAGCTTGATTACAGAACCCAAAAGCGGTATGACTATAGGGACGGGCCGGGTTGGAGCCATGGTCTGGAATGCAAACGGGCTCACCATGCAGGTGCAGGGAGTGGATGCATCGGAGCAGGGCTTTGCATCCCAGGGGCTTGTAAATCTCTATACCAATCCCGGAATGGACACGTCCTATTCCTCGGTACAGCAGAGATTATCCCTGTATGACGGCATAATCACCAGCAAGTATGATGACAACCGGACGGTTACTATAATGGGATCTCCAAATTCAGAAGTGCTGGGGATACATGTGGAAGACTCCCGCCCGGGAGTTTCCAGCGTCTCACTTGATTTGAGCATCTGGGATGTCAGCGGCTTCGGCGGGGGAGATGTGCCGGACATAAATACCTGGAGGACAGTTCAGACCTTTGTAGAACCGGGCGTTGTTGGTTTCAGCCGGGGACAGACGGATGCAAACCATTTTGGGTATACAATGGCCGCGACTGTGGAAGGCGCCGGTTTTACCACACAGGCCGTAGATTCCAGAAAAGTGCGTCTGAACATCACCCCTTCCTCCAGCTACACTATCTGGATTTCCTGTGCCAGCAGGCTTAACGCACCCAATTATGATTCGGTGACACAGGCAAAAAACCTGATAACCTCTGTTAAAAATGCCGGATATACGGCAACACTGAACAATTTCAAGGCATGGTGGCATGACTTCTGGAGCAGGTCGTTTGTACAATACTCCAATTCGTCAGGAGATGCGGACTACCTGGAAAATATCTATTATCTGAGCATGTACATGATAGGCTCGGGAGGCTTCGGGAATTACCCCTTCCACTTCATTAACGGTGTATTCAGTGCCGTACGGGATGACGACAGCAGCAAGTGGAGCAATGCTTCCTGGTATTGGAACCAGAGGGATATTTACAATTCCTTCTATGCTTCCAATCATACCGATATGATGAAAATATTCAACTATCAGTACAGCCGGAATTTCAACGCATTAAAGGCCTATACCATGACCCGGTACGGGATAGACGGTATCTGGGTGCCTGAGACCATGGGCTGGGACGGAAACGCCAGGGGAACGGTAAACAGCGATTTTACCAACGACGTCTATTCCACAGGAGCGGAAGCGGCTCTGAATATGTATAAATATTATAAATATACAGATGATCAGGAATATCTGAGTAACACTGCGTATCCCTTCATGAAGGAAGTCTGCAGATTTTATGCCGCGAAGCTCTCCTACAACAGCAGTACGGGAAAATACTACATGGCCAGCTCCAACGCCCATGAAACCTACTGGGATGTGCAGAATGCCATAACCGACCTGGCGGCTGTAAGGGCATTGTTCCCCAAAACCATTCAAACCGGCCAGACACTGGGAGTGGATGGGGCTCTGCGAACACAGTGGCAAAACATCCTGGATAACCTGGCGGCCTATCCGCTTGACCCGAACAACCCCAATAAATATTTTCCCCATACTCCGCCGGCGGCCACTATCAGAAATGGGGAAAATGTTGTGGAGGAGCTTTTGTGGCCATACGATCTGGCGGGGATAGGAGCACCCGACTATCAGATGTCGGTGAACAACTTTTTGAGCCGTCTGTTCACATACGGGGCAATATGGGATCCCGGAGCCATACAGGCAGCACGGCTCGGACGCGGAGATGACGCCTATTACGGCATGAGAACCATGCTCCAGCGGTATCAGAGCTATCCCAACGGCAGGACTAATGATACCAACGGCGAGTTTGAGTACCTGGGAGTGCACCTTTCAGCAATCAACGAATCGCTCCTGCAGAGCTACAATGATAAAATCAGGGTATTTCCGGCAATTCCGGGAGAGGCGTCCTTTAATTCAAAATTTACCTTGCTGGCAAGCGGAGGCTTCCTGGTGAGCTCGGAAAGGGAAGGCGGCGAGATTAAATACGCAGGTCTCAAAAGCTTGTATGGCAATCCCGCAACAGTGGTGAATCCATGGGGGACGCAGCAGGTACGGGTCAGGAGGGCAGCTGACAATGCCGTTGTAATGACCGGCTCGGGCAGCGAACTCAGTTTTGCCACTTCTGCAGGTGCTGTGTATATCGTAGAAAGGACGGCCAAACCGTTGAGTTCGTATACCTTCCAGCAGCTGACGGGAACACCCAACCAGGGCGCTAAGGCCCTGAACGGCACGAATTGCCGGCTGGGCAGTTCCAATGGCACGCAGCAGCCTTCCGGGATGATCAATGATGACGCCACCACAGGCTTCACTTACGATGCCAACTGGTTTAACAGCGAGGGAAGAGGAGTGGGAGATTACAACGACGACGTCCATTATACGGTAACAAATGGCGCCGTAGCTCAATTCACCTTCAATGGCACAGGGATTGATTACTACAGCGAGAAATTCGGAGATATGGGAAATGTGGACATCTATATCGATAATGTGTTCCAGGCCAATGTAAATCTGAATGCCGCGGGCAGCCGTCAGGTCCAGCAGGTGGTATACAGCAAGACCGGACTGCAGAACGGAAGCCATACCATCCGCATAGTAAACAGGTCGGATCAGGTGGCCATAATTGACGCTTTCAAGGTTTACACCACCGGAGGAGGAAGCGGAGCGCCGGTGGGACAGACCATATCCCTGCGGAGCAGTCTGGACGGCAGCTATGTATGCTCGGAAAACGGTGTGGGTGATATGAACAGCAACCGTGCATCTGCGGATATATGGGAAAGATTCATGGTTGAAGACGCCGGAAACGGGCAGATCGCTTTAAAAGGCTATGCGGAGGACGTGGCTTTCAACCGGTATGTCAGTTCAGAGAACGGCGGAGCAGCCATGACCTGCAACCGTACGGAACTGGGTATCTGGGAGGCCTTCGACTGGGTGGACAACGGGGACGGGACAGTCTCGCTGAGAGGCAGCAACGGGCAGTACGTGACAGGCGGAACCCCCATGTGGTGCAACGGCTCATCCCTGGGAGACGCCCAGAAATTTACGGTGACCACCTATTAGCATATAGCACATCGGACACCCAATTATAAGATGAAACAGTGAAAAGGCAGGCTGGAAATGTAGTTTTTCAGCCTGCCTTTGTTATTTATGGGCTTTAGCCATTTGAGTATGAGCGAGTTTCCGCAGAGAAATGATTCCTTAATATTTATGGATAAATATGCCTGGGGAAAGTTTGTCGTCATGGAAGCAGGAGATATGGTGATATTATTGAAGAGCCGGGCGGATTATGTTATAGTTGAGACAGCGTTCATACATAAATTTTAACGGGAGCGAACCTATGAGTGGGAATGTAAACCTGGAATTTTACAGTAAAAAGTATGATAAACAGCTGGAGAATTTTGAATTGGAAAAAGACCAGGAAAGATTTACGGCGTATCCGGGAGAAATAGCTGAAACCTTGACTGACAGTGAACGCCATTTTACGCTGATAGTATGGGATGAACATGTGGTGGGTTACTTCGTGCTGCATGAGAATAAGGGACCTGTTGAAATCGGAAGTCACAGCGAGGCACTGCTTATCAGAGCCCTGGCCATCGACAGGAATGAACAAAAAAAGGGATATGCCCTGTCGGCGATGAAGATGCTGCCTGCATTTGTAAGGGAACATTTCAAATCCGTAACCGAATTGGTACTGATAGTCAATCAGGCAAACATACCCGCCCAGAATTTATATAAAAAAGCGGGGTTTACGGATACAGGCATGCGGAGAACGGGAAAACACGGGCTGCAATATATTTATCACTATATTCTGAATTAATATAAAAATGGGCAAAGGAATTTTCTGAGGGGACGGAGAAAGCGCAATGCTGCTGAAAGAGTGGAATACAATAAATCAAATACTCCTGGAGATTTATTCTATCCGGCGGTTGGATGAATTGACGGAACGGCTTTTTAAAATGTTTAATGTGCTTGTGCCTTATTCACAGGGATATTTTATAGTTTTTGAGGAGCATAACCGGATAGACCTGTCAAAATCCCGCTTTATCCATATGAATGCGGAAAGCCGGAAAAAGTATCTGGAGTATTTTTACGAAATGGATTATCTGAACTACATTTTTGAATTCACAGTGAATACGTCCACCTACCGTGATACGGATATTCTGGAGGAAGAGGTGCGGAAAAATACGGACTTCTACAGGGAATTTCTGCAGCCTCAGAATATACCTTATGGATGCGGCATAGTACTTTTGAAAAAGCGTAAAATGATCGGGATCATAAATCTGTTCCGAAGCAGGGAAATGGGCAATTTTTCAGACAGGGACATGGTGCTGCTGGATATTTTGAAGCTTCACCTTGAAAACATACTTGTAAATCTGACAGAAGGAGAAAGAGCGTATCAGGATGAAAAGCTGAACGGGTTTGCAAAACGCTACCGGCTTTCCTTGCGCGAACAGGAGGTAATGGCCCTGATGAAAAAAGGCTTTTCAAACATAGAGATGGAAAGGCTGCTGTCCATAAGCCTGTCTACGGTGAAGAAGCATGTTTTTCATATTTACGGGAAAACAGGGGTAAAAAGCAGAACACAGCTGCTGGCCCTGCTGCATGAAGAGGAATAAAAACCGTACTTTAAAAAGAACGGGGTGCTTATAAAATTTGCCGGAATATTAATGCCGTATAGAACTTTAGTTCCATATGGCATTAATATTTCAACCCTTGGAGGAATTGTAACCGGGAGCAAATGCGTTTATTATAAAAGTGATTTGATGATAAAAGATACAAGGGCGTATAAAAAGTACCCCCTTGTGTCTTTTTTGTTTTTATCAAAGTCTAAAATCAGTCTCGAAAAGGAATAAACGGGGACAAAAAAGCATTTGGAGGAAGTAATGACACCTGGCTTGACAGTCAGGCGAATAAATTGGAAAGGTGGAATAAAAATGCAAAGAATCTGGAATAAAGACCTGAGGCCGGGTGAAAAGTGGTCAGGGAACATCGGCAGGGGAAAATACATTCATTTTACGGCCCTGGGGGACAACGCCAATGTTTCTGCGCTCATGTACAATATGAGGGATACCTCGGAAAGATACAATATGCCGGATACTCTGAAAGCCCAGTATACCGCACATCTTACCAGAGGAAACGTGCTTATGAGCGACAACGGCCGCGTACTTGCAAGCATTACAGAAGACAGCCTGGGATGGCATGACACCATTGCCGGCCACATTACAAGGAAAATGGTAGACGAAAAATTTGGGAAGACCACCTATCAGGAATTGAGAAATGAATGGTACCGCAGCGGAGAAGAAAATTTTAAAACAGAGCTTGTCCGGAACAATATGGGAGTCCGCGATCTGGTGCCCTGTGTAAATCTGTTTTCCAGGGTATATGTTGAAGAGGACGGAAGCATGCATCATGATCCGGCACATTGCAGGGCAGGGGCCACCGTGACATTGCGGACTGAAATGGACATGGTTATCATCCTGTCAAACACACCAAATCCATTGGATGAATCAAGCGCATACCCATCGGTACCGGTCAGGGTGGAAGTCTACAATGCTCCGCCTGTGGACCTGCTGGACCAATGTGTGAATCACAGGCCGGAAAACTACAGGGCCTTTGAAAATACCTGGGATTATTACAATCTGCTGGGCTGCTGATTGAAAGGGCGGCGGGAGATATGATTTTTATATTAAAATTTCGAGGCCGGCATGCGGCCCATGGAGGTTAACATGTATGGATTGATTGAAAAGGAAAGCGATTTGAAAATAGAGGATGCCGTTTATGACGAAATACTTCCGGCAGGGCTTGGCTGGATGCATGAAATTTTTCCGGGACAGACCTTCCGGATACTGGATCTGGAAGGAAACCAGGCGGTGGACACCACATTTTACGACATGACCAATCCGGCGGATCACTATAGTGCGGTGGCGACCATTGTGGCGCAGAAAAATATATACCTGACCACCGGCAGCATTTTGAGGGCGGAATCGGGAAAGCCGCTGCTGGAGATCACCGCCGACCGCACCGGGAGGCATGATACCCTGGGCGGGGCCTGTTCCTCCCAGAGCAACACTGTCCGCTATGCCAGGGAAAAAATTTATATGCACAACTGCCGGGACAGCTTTATGCTCCAGCTGGCAGACTGTACCTGCGGTCTGGAAAAAAGGGATCTGGCCCCCAATATTAATTTCTTTATGAACGTGCCTGTAACAAAGGACGGAGGACTGAAATTTGACGATGGAGTGTCCGCACCGGGAAAATATGTTGAAATGAAGGCTCTGGAACACACCATGATCCTTATAAGCAACTGCCCTCAGTTGAATAACCCCTGCAATGCGTATAATCCCACTCCTGTGAGACTGCTCATCTGGGACGCCAGGTAAATGCGGGGCAGCTTATACTCGGTATAAAAACGAAGGGATTGAGGAGGAGCAATGACATATTTTCCTGAAAAGCTAACATTTACGTGGCTGAAAAACAGCTATGCCTCCGGTGATGTGACGCCGGCCATGGTGATAGGAGAAATTATAAAGAGATCTCAGAAATACGAAGGATATAATATCTGGATCGTAAAGCCGGAGCAGGAGAGGATACAAGGGTATCTGGACAGGCTGCCGGAAAAGCCGGACGGCGCTTATCCCCTCTGGGGGATCCCCTTTGCGGTAAAAGACAATATTGATCTGGCCGGCGTGCCAACAACCGCCGGCTGCAGGGAATACGAGTATACGCCGGAGGAAAGCGCAGCGGTTGTTGAGAAACTGATTGCGGCAGGAGCGGTCCCCGTGGGAAAAACAAATCTGGACCAGTTTGCAACCGGATTGGTAGGAACGAGAAGTCCGTACGGAGAGGTCCATAATGCCCTGGATCCGGACCTTATAAGCGGAGGGTCCAGCTCGGGTTCCGCCGTGGCCGTGGCGCTTGGAATGGCGGCATTTTCGTTGGGCACCGATACGGCCGGTTCAGGCCGTGTACCGGCTGCCCTGAACAGTCTGATTGGTTATAAGCCTCCTCTTGGAGCCTGGTCAACCAGAGGAGTGGTCCCTGCCTGTGCAAGCCTTGACTGCGTCACGGTTTTTGCAAACCGGCCGGAAGATGTCCAAAGTGTCAACGAAACGGCCAGGGGCTTTGACGAACAGTGCTGCTGGTCCAGGGAATACGCAGTTCCCGTCCCCAAACTGCCTGCAAAAATCTGTCTGCCCAAAGACGGTCTGACTTTTTACGGTCCTTTTTCTAAGCTGTATGAGACGAAATGGAAACAGGCTGTAGGGAGGATAAAAGGCCTGGGAATCGGAATCCAATACATTGATTACACCGTTTTCCAAAAGGCGGCCTCCATTTTATATGACGGCCCCTGGGTGGCCGAACGGTGGAAGGACCTGGGCGGTTTTGTGGAGGCCAATGAAGGAAAGATTTTTCCTGTTACAGAGACCATACTCCGCTCGGGAAGCAAGCCGGAGCACACGGCTGCAAAGGTGTTTGAGTCAATGCATCAGCTGCAGCTTTACCGGGCCGAAGCGAGGAAGATCCTGAAGGACGCGGTGCTGATCCTGCCCACTGCGGGAGGCACTTTTACAAGAGATGAAGTCAGGGAAAATCCCATTGAGACCAACAGTCTCATGGGCCTTTATACAAATCACTGCAATCTTCTGGATCTGTGCGCTGTGGCGGTGCCCACCGAAAGCGGCTGCAAAAAAGATCCCTTTGGGATCACCATATTCGGACTGGCGGATTCGGAGGCTCTCATACTGGGAGCCGCAAATGTATTTTTGCAGACCGAAACCATGAAAATCGCAGTATGCGGCCTGCACAAAAGGGGATATCCACTTGAGAGCCAATTGACCGAATTGGGAGGGCGATACCTTGAGAGTACCGTCACTGCGCCATGCTACAAGCTGTACGAATTGGATACCCGTCCCGTTAAACCCGGTATGGTAAAAACTGAGGAGGGCGGGGAAGAGATTTGCGTTGACATATATTCGCTTCCGGTTGAAAAGGTCGGAAGGTTCATGGGGCAGGTACCGGCCCCTCTGTGCCTTGGAACGGTGGAACTCAAAAGCGGGGAGCGGGTTAAGGGCTTCTTATGTGAGAGCCATGTGCTTCCTGCCGCAAAGGATATTACGGCATATAAAACATTTCCTGTTAAGGCATAAAAAATATAAATGATACGACGGCCGGAAAATTATAAAAATCCGAAACAAGTGACGACAGCCCGGAACTTTGTAAATGGGAAACGGATGAATGGAGGCGGATAAATCAATGCGGGGGTATATTAATATAACCGAGCTGAGCAAGATCAAGAAAATAACTACGGAAACACTGCGGCATTATGACCGTATAGGCTTGTTTCAACCTGATTTCACAGATCCGGACACCAGATACCGGTACTATTCCTATGAACAGTGCGAAAGGATAGGGACTATTCTGGAGCTGCGCAATCTTGGGATGTCCCTTTTGGAAATTAAGGACTTTATGAAAAACAGGGATGTGAAAAGATCCCTTCAACTGCTTCAGGAAAAGGAAGCGGAGCTGGAAAGGGAGATACGCGAAAAAAAGTGGATAAAAAAGATCATAAGGCAAAAGCTGAATTACATTGAACAACTGCCGGAAATGGACCTGGAGCAGAAGCCTGAACTGTGCCTGCTGAAAAAGCGCGAGGTGGTCACCGTGGGGAAGTATGAAGAGTATAAGGGGGACTATCTGTTTGACGTTATGAACCTGGAACGGCATCTGAAAGAGATCGCCCCTGTTTTTGCCTCTGACCTTGTGGGCTCCATAATCAAAAAGGAATCCTTTCTTGACCCGGGCCGGAAAATATTCTCTCGTATGGCGTATCTGCCTGCGGATAAATGCAACAGAAATGAAATAATGTTTCATGAAATTCCCGGAGGGGAATACCTGTGCGGCAAGGGAAGAGGCCGCTTCCAGTATGGCTGCCATGCGGCCGGGGTCATAATGGACTGGCTTATGGCGGAGGGATATGAA
The DNA here is from genome assembly GCA_023397905.1 of Bacillota bacterium. Lineage (GTDB taxonomy): Bacteria > Bacillota > Clostridia > Acetivibrionales > DSM-1351 > Ruminiclostridium. The sequence continues at coordinate 58,699 of JAEWSZ010000106.1, forward strand.
ATATGCGGCGATATCATTGAATATGACGAGGTGGATCTGAGCATAACAAATCTGGAGGAGGAATTGAGTTTCGTATACCAGGTGCCCGTTAAAAAACTGGAAAAATAAAACTTTACAAAGTTGTTGACATTTGTGTTGCACAAAGGTATATAGTAATTTATTATTAAGAGAAATATTAATATAGATCGAATTGAGAACTCAATGGTGAGTCTGAGAAAATCGGATTTCCCGTTGAGTTTTATTTTTTGTAAATATTTTGTATTTTTAATAAAAAGTATCCATGCAGGTACTTTCAGAATGGAACGGAGTGATGTGAAAATGGCGGAAAAATACATGATCGAATTGCAGAATGTAACAAAAGAATTCGGCAATATGGTGGCGGTGAACAATATAAACCTGAAGGTTAAGCAGGGGGAATTCCTGACTTTTTTAGGGCCGTCCGGCTGTGGAAAGACAACAACACTTCGTATGATTGCAGGATTTGAGGAGCCCACCAACGGGAGCATCAAAATAGACGGGAAAAGCTGTGAGAAGCTTCCGCCCAACTTGAGGGATGTAAATACGGTATTTCAGAATTACGCTTTATTCCCCCACTTAAATATCCGCGACAACATAGCCTTCGGCCTGAAGCTGAAAAAGAAGCCGAAAGCCGAGATCAGGGAAAAAGTGGACCGTATGATCCAGCTGGTAAAGCTGGAGGAGCATATTAACAAAAAGCCCTCTCAATTAAGCGGCGGCCAGAAGCAGCGCGTCGCCATTGCCAGGTCTCTGATAAACGAGCCGAAGGTGCTTTTGCTGGATGAACCCCTGGGAGCCCTTGATTTAAAGCTCCGCAAAGAAATGCAGCTGGAGCTGAAACATCTTCAAAGGGAGCTGGGAATCACTTTTATATATGTGACCCACGATCAGGAAGAAGCCCTTACCATTTCGGACCGCATTGCAATCATGCACAAGGGTAATATTGAGCAACTGGGTGATGCGGAAGATATATATGAGAAGCCGAGGACCAGATTTGCAGCCGATTTCATTGGAGAGACAAATCTGCTCAAGGGCAGGGTGACGGAGAGCGGGTCCGATTTTTGCAGGGTGGATATCAATGGAATCATTGTCACATCGGAGTCTGAAAGAAGATATATCGGCGGAAGCCAGGTCTATGTATCGGTCAGGCCGGAAAACATCCATTTCGCCGACACCGTAGAAAATCTGGAAAAGTACAACGTAATGGAAGCCACCTATGACGAGCCGGTGTATGTGGGGAATTTGCTCAGGCATTTGCTGCACACCGACAGCGGCGACAGTATCAGAATCACCAGATTTACCCGCAAAAAGGAGCGGTTTGAAAAGGGGATGCGGGTAAAGATATGCTGGAGCAAGGCGAGATGTGTTCTGGTCCACGACGAAGGCGAGGTGGGCGGCTGATGAAAAGCAATGAGGCCATGGAAGGGAAGAACGGCAAAAAGCCGGGCGTGCTTTCTTCAGTCCTTTTAACTATCGGTCCGATGGGCTTGTGGACAACCCTGTTTTTTACCTTCCCGTTTTTGTATGTTATATTTGTCAGCTTCTGCACCAGGGATCAATTCGGGAATATCGTATATGAATTTACATTAAAAGCATACAGTACTCTGCTGAAGCCGGCATATCTCACAATTATTTACAGGACGGTCCTGATGTCGGTAGTGGTCACCTTCTTTGTAATACTGATCGCCTATCCCTATGCCTATATTGCCGCCAGAGCCAGAAAATCAGTCCAGAATGCAATGATCATAGGAATTATCGTTCCCTTCTGGACAAATTCGCTGCTCAGGATCTATGCCATCATGAATGTAACTTCCAAAAACGGCATTATAAATACGCTGCTCATGAATCTCGGGATAATACATGAGCCGCTGCAGATCTTGTATACGCCCTTTGCAGTGTATTTCGGCATGATATACAGTTTATTGCCGCTGATGGTAATGCCTCTGTACTCAAATATGCAGAAGATCGACGCGGCTGTGCTGGAGGCGGGAAGAGACCTTGGCGCTTCATCCTTTCAGCTCTTCCGGAAGGTGATATTTCCAATAAGCATTCCGGGAATCATGGCAGGAGTGGTGCTGGTATTCGTACCCTCGATGTTCAGCTTCTACGTGGCCGACGCACTGGGCGGTGGAAAGATGATCATTATCGGAAACGTGATATCAAACCAGTTTTCCGTTTCGAGAAACTGGCCCTTCGGCGCGGCAATGTCGGTGGCCGTTATGGCGTTCAGCACCATTATTATAGCATTGAACAACAAGGTCAATTCGGCGGAAAAGGAGGGAAAGCATGAAAAAAAATAGTTTTGTATCCGTCGTCTATGTGGTGTTTTTTCTGCTCCTGTTGTATACGCCCATAGTGATCATGGTTGCCTATTCCTTTAATAATTCCGAGCTGGATATCGGCTGGAGCGGCTTTTCATTAAAGTGGTACATGGAATTGCTTTCGCAGAATGATGCCGCAAGGGCATTCAAAAACAGTATGGTCGTTTCCACAAGCAGCACGCTTCTGTCGGTGTTGATAGGAACCTTTGCGGCGGTTGGTTTCCATAAATTCAATTTCCGTTTTAAGAGCGCGCTGGATTCATTTTTCTATATACCGACGATAGTTCCGGCCATGCTGCTGGGTGTTTCCATGCTTTCCCTGTATGACATAATGGGGATCCCGCTCAGCAAGCTTACCATTATCATTGCGCATATAACCTTTTGCGCACCAATAACCTTCAATACCATCAGAGTGTCGCTGAAGGGGTTTGACAAATCAATAGAGGAAGCCGCCGTAGACCTGGGCTGCAATCAGTTTCAAACAATTACAAAGGTGATAATGCCCAACATTGTGCCGGCAATGCTTTCCGGCGGGCTGCTTGCATTCACGTTTTCGCTTGAGGATGTGATGACCACCTTTTTTGTGGCCGGCCCAAAGGATGCCACCATTTCAATGTATATTTTCGGGCAGATGAAGGCGGGGATGAAACCCACCTTGAATGCATTGAGCACCTTGATGATACTGCTGACCGTAACTCTTGGGATTTTGATGCAGGTATTGGAAAACAGAAGCGCCAAAAAATAAGTCAATCCGTATGGACTGGAGCAATCCTTCCTATAAAATGAACTATCAGTCATCAAATTATCAATCATGTTTAGAGAAAGAGGGGAAAAATTATGAAAAAAAGAGTTTTGAGTTTGGCAATTATTTTTTTGGTTGTCACCGGCAGCCTTGCCTTGACAGGCTGCGGTCCGGAAAACAGCGCTTCCGGCAGCAAGGAAATAAACATGCTGGCATGGGCGGGCGTTGACGATGCGGCCATTGCAAAATTGGGGGAATTGACGGGATATAAAATTAACTATACGCCGTTTTCCTCATTGGAGGAAATGCAGACAAAGGTGACCTCAAAAAGCGCCCGGTACGATGTGGCAATGTGTTCGGACTACGCCATAGAAGCTCTGGTAGCACAGAAAAAGCTGAAAGAGATCGACACTTCAAAAATCGAAAACTATTCCAAAATCGGAAAGGGGTATTTAAGCCCTTCATATGACCCTGATAACAAATGGTCTGTTCCATACTCGGGAGGCGGGATCGGTATTCTGGTAAACCGTGATAAGGTTTCCGCAGAAATAAAATCCTACGCCGATTTATGGAAACCGGATTTAAAGGACCAGATCGTATTTACAGATGATGAAAGGATGGCCCTCAGCATTGCCAATCTGGTAAACGGAAATGACTTCAGCACAAAGGATGAAAGCCAGATCAAGGCTGCCGGCGCAAAACTGGAGGAATTGAAGCCAAATATCCATGCCTTTGCATATTCGGGCTACAAGCTCATGCTGAACGGAGAGGCAAGCGTGCTGGTAACCGCATCAGGAGATGCTTATAAGGCGGCAAAGGAAATGTCCAACTGGGAATACATAAATCCTTCCGAAGGGGAGCACATGTTTATGGACAGCTATGTTATTCCCGAAGGAGCCGATATGGATGCAGCATATGCTTTCATCAATGCCATTGTGGGCAAGGAGTACCTGACAAGAAATGGCGCCGATACCAACTGGGGCTATGGCTATACAAATCTTGAGGTTGAAGACGAGGCCAGAAAAGCGGGAATATCGGATAACTTGCTGAAGGTCGCATATCCGGATGAATCTGTTTATAAAACCGCCCACTACATGGAAAATATAGGCGACGCCTCCCTGACTTACGATGAAGTCTGGTCCGAGGTAAAGCTGAAAGCCGGTTCCAAAATTTCATCTGAAGGATAGATACGCAAAAGAATAAATAAATGATTTAATAAGGGACTGCTTCGGAGGCGGCATCAGACCTGCTGATATATATGATTAGACGGGAAGAATGGTCCGTATTCGGGGCAGCACTCCTTATTACAGGCTTGGAGGGAAGCAGTGGATCAAAGGGGATTTTACAAATTGACATTTCGGACTGTTTTCCCATTGATGATACAGTCTTTGTTATTGGCAAGCATAAATTTTATAGGGCAGGCCATGGTAAGCAAGCTTGGGGTGTCTGAGATAGCCGCGGTGGGAGTCGCCAATAAAATTTATTCCTTGTTTTACCTGGTAATGTACGGCACCTGCTGTGCCTGTGTTATGTTTGTGTCACAGTACGCGGGGAAAAAAGATATCGACGGCCTCCGTCGGACCATGGGCATGACCTTCACCATAACGGTCAGCCTTGGGGTACTGGTCACGTTTGCAACATTGATTTTTCCAAAGGAGTGTATTGGGTTATTTACCGAAGACAGGGAGGTAATCCGGTATGGTGCCTCATATCTCCGGATGGTTTCGGCCTCGTATCTGCTTTTAAGCTTTATCTATCCCATAAACTACATGCTGAGGGGTATGACAAGGGTACAGATCGTTTTATGCACCTCGGTAGCATCTGTTTTTGTCAATGTTATAACGACTTACTCCTTTATTTTCGGAAAATTTGGGATGCCGAAGCTGGGCGTTGCCGGAGCGGCCCTCGGGACGGTGCTTGCCAGGGCGGTGGAGCTCATTGTTCTTATCATATATTTGCTTGCAACAAAGAACGAGGTAATCACGGCGATTCCCAGGATGTTTACATACAATATCACGGGCTTCAGAAAATTTTTAAGCAAGGCGCTTCCCCTTGCGGGCAATGAATTTCTGTGGGGAATAGGGACCACGTTGTATTTTGTCATATATGGTCATATGGGAACGGCGGAGCTGGCCGCCATGAGTATCATGAGTACGCTGCAGACCCTGCAGCAGACCTTCAGTCTCAGTTTTGCCAGCTCGGCGGCGGTTATCATAGGAAATGAAATCGGAAAAGGCGACAGCACGGAAATAGTAAAATGTGCGGATCGTTTTCATAAATTGGCGCTGGGCGTGGGGGTATTTGTGTCGGTACTGGCATTTGCACTTATAAAACCCATCGTTTACATTTTTCAGATACAGGGAACCGAGACTGGAGCTTATCTCACACAGTGCCTTATAATATTGAGCTGTTTTTTGACTCTCAACTGCTATAATTCAATGAATACGGAAGGACTTTTCCGCAGCGGAGGAGATGTCAGGTTTGTATTGCTGATGGATATGGGAGGGATATGGCTGATCGGGCTGCCCCTTACCTATATAATGGGGGAATGGCTGGGACTGCCTATTGCAATGGTATATGCCGCTTTTATAGCTGTAGAATTGTACAAGCTGCCCATTGGTATATTCAGGTACCGCTCTCAAAAATGGGTTCATCAGCTGGATTTAAAATAAAAATACTAAAGCGCAGGAGGAATGAAGTATGCAGATTTCAGATAAAAGCGCACTGATCGTAGTTGACGTGCAAGGCGGGGATATGACCGGAGGCTGGCTGACAAGCAGCGATAATACAGACACAGCGGCTGGAGCCCACAGGGCAAGTCTTCCATATGTAAAAAGAGTACTGGATGTTTTCAGGGCCAAAAAGCTGCCGGTTATCCAGCTGAAGGAGGTCCACCGCAAGGAAATGGTGGATTTCGGCCGGGAGCTTGACGGCAGTGAAGGGGTACATCTGCTGGACAGCTCACCATATACGGATTACAACCACCTGACTTATCCAATCGACGGTGAATATACCATAACGAAAAGAAGGTACAGCGGTTTTTTCGGAACAGATCTGGAAATCCTGCTCAAAGGGCTGAAAGTGGATACGCTGTATCTTGTGGGGGGATTTACCGACGTATGTGTACACTATACGGCAGTGGATGCCCATCAGCATGATTACCGTGTCAGGGTAGTGACCGACGCGGTGAGCGGTTCCGGCTGGGATGCGCATCATGCGGCGCTGAAAGCTATCGGGTACCTGCAGAGAGATGCTCTGATAACAACGGCTGATGTGGAAGCCGCTCTGTAAAGGCTTTCCCAATCCGGAGCCGGAGCGCTGCCACATATGGCCCGGCAAAAGAGAAGCAATATATTTCATCAAAGGAGGGGCTGTTTTATGAAAATACCGGAGCACAGCGCATTGCTGGTTATTGATCTGCAGAATGGCGGCAGGGACGATGGGATTCCCATTATGGAGGGGAGTTCCACCTATGCCAATGCGCCCAAAATCATAAAATTTTTCCGGGAGCACCGTATTCCCGTGATCCAGATCCGTGAAATGCACCGGGCCGACATGAGCGACTTCGGCCGGGAGCTTGACGGCACCGAAGGAGTCCACTGCCTGGAAGGGACGGAGGCGGTTGAATACAATCCCCTGACAAAACCCGAAGGAACTGATTATTTGATTGCCAAAAGGAGATACAGCGCTTTTCTGGGAACCGACCTGGATCTGCTGCTCAGGTGTCTTAAAGTCAATACCTTGTTCCTGATAGGAGGTCTGACGGATGTATGCGTACGTTTTACGGCGGTGGACGCCCATCAGCATGACTACCATTTTTACGTGGTGTCGGACTGTGTCACCGGTTCCAGCCGGAAAGCCCATGATTATGCATTAAAGAATATGAAATATCTTCAGAGAGAGTCCAACATAACTACTGCGGATATTTCGGCGGAGGCGTTATGTTAAATAAAACGGGGAGGGGCCATATGAAAATACCGGAGCATAGCGCTTTGCTGCTTGTGGATGTGCAGGCTTCCAAAGCGCCTGTGAAAATATTTCAGGGAGAGGGGCAGCAAAAGCGCAGGGAATTTTATCATGAAAATGTGAAAAAAGTGACTGATTTTTTCCGCGCAAGGGGAGATGTACCCATTGTACATATTATCGAATTGCACAGGGATGATCTGGTGGATTTCGGAAGGGAATTGGACGGTGCGGAGTCGGTGCATTGCCTGGAAAAGGATGCTTTCTTCTGGGAACCTGCCGCGCCCATAGCAGGTGAATATACCGTGCCCAAAAGGCGTTACAGCGCTTTTTTCGGCACCGATCTGGAGATACTACTGCGGGGGGTTGGGATAGAGCATCTGTTCATATGCGGAGCCATGACGGATATTTGCGTACACTATACGGCAGTGGAGGCCCATCAGATGAATTATCACATACATGTCATCAGGGAGGCCTGCGGGACCCATAGCCCGGAAGATGTGGCCCGGGCGGCTCTGGAAAATATTGAATACTTTCAGACAGGCTCTGTGATTTCCGTGAAGGATTTGGAAGGATAAACATTGATGTTGTAGCCGGCTAAATACCGTTATATAATGTAAATATAAGGTTCAGGCTCAATGATATGCTTTCCAGTTGATAAACGCGGGCAAAGGAGAATTCAATATGAAAATAATTATGTACGGTGCGGAGATATGCTCCGACTGTGTTGAGGCAAAAGAGAAATTAGCGGCTTCCGACGGTATTGAGTTGGATTTAAGAGATATTACGGAGAGTACAAAAACACTGAAGGAGTTCCTGTCCCACCGTGATCATGATGAAATATTTGCGGACGTAATAAAAAACGGAGGGATTGGCATTCCGTTTTTTATTCTGGAGGATAATACCGTAACCTTTGAAGTAAATGATTTCTTAAATCAGGAAGAACGGATACGGACAGGGAATTCCTGCTCTATTGACGGCAAGGGCTGTTGAATAAGATTATTATTCAACAGGGCTCTAAGTACCGGCATTTGCTGCTGCCGCAGCATCGGCCATAACACAGTCGATGGCCAGAACTACTGCCAGTGCCACAATCTCATCCTGCCCGTTTGATATATTAAGCTCGTAGCAATCTCCCCAGGTCATCCACTCCTTATGGATGGTTACAATGGAGCTGCCCTGCTGTGTGATTTCATAATCATGGGCCATGAAGCTCCCGTTGATTTCCCAGCCCAGTCCCCCGATACTGTATTTGGGGCGGAAAAAGGTAAACTCCTTGACGATCTCGGCAACCTGGCTGCCGTTCATAAACACAAAAAATCTCGGAAGAAAGCTGAAAACCTTCTGCTGGATAAAAGCAACTTCATTTCCGTTAATATCGCTTACATGCAGTTTCTTACCCCAGGAGAGGAACTCGCCCTCGACAATATATTTGTCGGCTCCGGCTTCATCCTTTACGGTAAACCGGTCCACCCATGAAAAAACCTTCTGGCGCATATAAAGTTTCATATCATAGTCCTTTCCGCTGCGGCTTTATGAGCAGCTTTCAAACACAGCTCCCATACTTGCAATTGTAAAAATATTATATAACAAACAGGCTTGTATTGTAAATCGTTTATCCGTATAAACCGGAAAAATACCAGTCCCGCTGCTTCCGGACATGCGACCTAAAAAAATCAAACCTTACCTGAAATTTTCAGTATATACAAAAATATATATAAAGAGTATAAAAGTAATGCGGGGTTTAATATTACTTTTATCACGGATATATTACAGAAAATATATTGCAGAATGCCAGGACTTTCACAGCAGAATTTATTTAAAGTGTGTTTACAGGGTGATACGCTTAGGAGGAGAAAATGATCAGCGTCAGGCATATAACCAAGGAATATAAACGCTACAAAAGCAAGAAAGGCGCATTTTCCGGCATACGAAACATATTTGCTAAAGACTATGCTACGTTTAAGGCTGTTGACGACTTGAATTTTAACATAGACAAGGGTGAGATAGTAGGATATATAGGGCCCAATGGGGCGGGAAAATCAACATCCATAAAAATGCTCACTGGCATTATCACCCCCACCTCCGGATCCATAGAAATAAATGGTATCAATCCCCAGAAGGACAGAAAATCAAATGCAAGGCAGATAGGTGTGGTGTTTGGCCAGAAAACTCAGCTGTGGTGGGATCTGCCGGTAATAGACAGCCTGAAACTTTTGCGGGATATATATAATATTCCAATTGACCGGTTCAACAAAAATATGTGCCTGTTTGACGATATACTGGAGCTGACAAAATTTCAGGACACTCCGGTAAGACAGCTTAGCCTGGGCCAAAGGGTCAAAGCTGACCTGGCGGCGGCACTTCTTCATGACCCTGATATCCTTTTCCTGGACGAGCCTACCATCGGTCTGGACATAGTTACAAAGGAGCGGTTCAGGGTCTTCATAAAAGAAATATGCGTAAACAATGGAGTGACAATACTTCTCACTACTCATGACATGAACGATATCGAAAAACTGTGCTCGCGGATGATAATAATTAACAACGGCAGGATCGGCTATGACGGAAGCGTTGAGCAGGTCAGGAACGAGTATGGCATGGGCAGGGTCATTGAGGTGGAGTTTGAACATGCCGCGCCTGATATGGAAATTCCGGGATGTAAATTAATAAGGTCGGAGGGGAATAAGTGCTGGCTTCAGTTTAATAAAAATGACACGCCATCTTCAAATATAGTTACATGCATTGCTGAAAAGTATCAGATAAAGGATTTTGCCATTAAGGATCCCGAGATTGAGGAAATCGTAAGGTCGATCTACATCAGTACAGGCGATAAGCCAGCCAGTGATAATACAGCTGATAATACAGGTATCAACAATACAACTGATAATTCAGAGGTACTTAAATAATGAAGATATTTTCATCCTTTTTCAGGCAGGCAATGCGGAATACCTTTATATACAAATTTGAATTCTGGGTCAGGAGAATAGTGCTTGTTTTCATTATGTACGGTGTTTACTGCCTCTGGAATATACTCTACACCCAAAATAACGATTCGGGCGTTGATTTGAGCGGGATGATATCTTACGGGATACTGGGCGTCGCCCTTCAGGCGAGCTTTATTACCGCACTGGGGCCCCAGCGCTATATTTCCTCCCAGGTGCGGATAGGCGCTCTGGATACGGACTTGATCAAACCCATAGATTTTCATGTACATATGCTGGCGAGGAACTCCGGAGAGACACTGTCAAGATTAATAACCTCAACGATACCCTGTTTGATAATTGGATTTATATTTTTCAATTTTCAGTTGCCGGGTGATTTTATACAGGGTTCGGCTTTCATATTAAGTATTGTTCTGGGCTATGCCATCCAGTTTTCACTCAATTTTATAATTGGTATACTGGCAGTCATATCAATTGACATAAAAAATATCAGCTGGGCATATATCAGCTTAATAAGCTTTTTCTCAGGTGATTTTATACCGCTCTGGCTCTTCCCTGCTGGACTCAGGAATATAGCGGAGATTCTTCCCTTCAAGGGAATATTCTATATACCCATTTCAATTTATATAGGCAATTTCTCCGGTACAGGCATAGTGAGTGCCGTCCTTTTTCAAATAATCTGGGTGCTTATACTGGCGGTGCTTGGGAGACTTTTTTGGTCTTTTGCATATTCCAGAATAAAGATACAGGGAGGTTAGCATGGGCTCTTTAAAAATATATCTGAAACTGATGGGATTATCCATAAAGTGCAGAACTCAATACCGTGCTGATTTTATTACGGGGATACTCAGTATCATTACTCTAAATGTAATTCAGCTCGGTTTTATGGGCATATTGGTATACCGTTTCAACAATATAAATACCTGGGGCATATGGCATATCCTGTTTCTATACAGTCTTTGGATGCTGGGACACAGCATATTTGCAATCTTTTTCTGGCATTTGCTTGACCTGGAGGCCTATGTGGTCCAGGGTACTTTTGACCAGTATTTCACAAAGCCCGTGAATATTTTTATGCAATTTATTTTGCAGGACGTACAGTATATGGGCTTTGGGGATATGCTCATAGGCGCGGCGGGAATTGTACTCGCCTACAGGAATTTGAATCTGGACTGGGATATATATAAAGCGGTATTTTTTATTGTCTCGGTGCTTTCGGGCTCCATTATAGAAATAGCCATAATGTGGATGTGCGGTTCCGTTTCATTCTGGGTAACACGTTCAAGTCCGCTGTTTGCGATCATTTCCCAATTGGACTCAATGGTGCAGAGATTTCCGCTGGACGTGTTTGGCACCGGATTCCGTACATTTGTGACGGCGTTTATCCCCGTTGCCTTTATCAATTATTATCCTTCTCTTGTATTGCTCCACAGGCCGGGTCTGCCCGGCAAATGGAGTTTATTGTCATACGCCTCGCCGTTTGTAGGCTGTATTTTATTATTAATAGCAATAAAAATCTGGAATGCGGGATTAAAAGCTTATTCAAGCTCCGGCAGCTAAGGGTTGGCCGGGTAAAATATTTTAGGAGGTTTCATATGTGCGAAGTATCGGTAATCATGCCCACATTTAACAGGGACAAGTATCTGGAACTGACCTTGGCGGCTTTTTCCGCGCAGGTTTATAAGGATTTTGAAATAATAATCATAGACGACGGCAGTACGGATAAAACGCCGGAAATTGTCGAGAGATACAAAAAATCATGTAATATCAGGTACGAATTTCATCATAACCACGGCCGGTCTTATTCAAGAAATGCCGCTCTGAAATTTGTAAAAGGCAGATATGTGATCTTTAATGACGACGACCGGATACCGGCTCCTGATTTTATCGGCAAACATCTGGATACACTGAAGGAAGTTCCAGGGGTTGTGAGTGTCGGCTCAAAAAAATCGATACTGTCATATTACTCCGAGGATCTTACATTCCGCCAGTCGTATCTGCTCAAATTTCTGGAAAGAGGCCTGGTTAAACTGGAAGAGATCCTGGAGAAAAAGGACAATGGGCCTCTGTTTGCGGTTGAGGAATTAAAAAGTGATTTTGACAGGGTCATCGAAAAATGGTTTTTATATGAGCCCAGGGATAATTTTAAGGATATTTCCGGTTGTTTTGGAGAAAGCCTGAAGGGGTTCAATTTTGGCTGGGCCCTTGCAACGACGGGCAATATGGCATTTGAATATTCCGGTTCCAACGCGCTGTTTGACGAGGGTTATGTAGGCTGGGGCCTGGAGGATACTGACTTTGCATATCAATTGTATAAAGGTGGCTATACATTCAGATTGACACCCGGCGCCGCCAATTTTCATCAAATGCATAAAAGGGAAAGCGGTGAATGGGACCAGCTGAAGAAAAATATCAGACGTTTTTGCCGCAAATACCCAAGCATGGAGACTTACTTGTTTGCACAGGTGTTTGAAGATGTTGACCGCAGAAATGATTTTACATTTACGCAAGCCAATGAAGTACTAAAGAGGCTTCAGGCAATAGATCAGAATGACCCTGTATATTTGAATTATATGCGTTTGTGCAAGTTGTGGATTCTGACGGCGTGACAGGCCGTCAGGCAGTGCGGCAGCAGCAAAAGCCGGGCAAAAAGGTATGGAGTGTATTAATACACTCCATACCTTTTTTATTTAAATAACGGAGTATTGACAACGGAAATAACCGAGTATATAATTGAAACATATTTTATAAAGTGTATTTACAAAATGTATTTGCTAATTATATTTACGAATTGTGTTTGCGAATTACAGCATTAAATAAAATGAAATAATCATCTAAAAAGGAGAGGGATAAGTGATGAAACACGATATTTTTTCGCTGAAGGGGAAAGTGGCAGTCATAACAGGGGGTAACCAGGGCATTGGCAAGGTCGTTGCAGGATATATCGCGGATGCGGGAGCGGATATTGTCATTTTCGATATAAATGATGCCGCGGCTGTGGCGGAGCAGATCTCAAAGGAGTACGGCGTGAGGGCTTCGGCAATCACCTGTGACGTTACAAAGCCGGAAGAAGTGGAAAAGGCGATCAATGAGGCGGCGGCAAGAATGGGGACCCTGGACCTGCTGTTTAATAACGCGGGTATCTGCTTACATAAAAATGCACTGGACTGCACGCCCCAGGATTGGTTAAAAGTAATTGACATAAATCTCAACGGAATTTTCTTTGTAGCCCAGGCCTTCGGAAGATACCTGGTAAACAGTGGGAAAACGGGCAATATCGTAAATACCGCCTCCATGTCGGCGACCATAGTAAACATTCCACAGGGGCAGGCGTCCTATAATTCGTCAAAAGCCGGAGTGGCACATCTCACAAAATCCCTGGCGGTGGAGTGGGCAGGAAAGGGAATCCGTGTTAACTCCATAAGCCCGGGATATATTATGACTGAAATGACGGGCACAGTCCGCAAGGACTGGCAGGATTTCTGGATAAGCAGTATACCGTTCAAACGCATGGGAAACCCGGAAGAACTGGCTGGAGCGGTTATTTATCTGCTGTCCGATGCCTCTACATACACATCGGGCTGCGATATGATAATAGACGGATGCTTTACGGTCGTTTAAAAGGGGAAACGGGGGATATGCAATGGAATATTTATTGGGTACTGACATCGGAACTTCAGGGACCAAGACCATATTGACGGATACAAAGGGTAATCTGATTGCCCAGGACCTGCAGGAGTATGATGTATTAACGCCAAAACCTCTGTGGGCGGAGCAGTGGCCGGAGGTGTGGCTGGAGGCGGCAAAGGCTTCCATCAGAAATACTGTGAAGAAGTCAAAGGTTGCGCCCGGTGACATAAAAGGTGTTGCAATCAGCGGCCTCTATGGAGGGTCCGGTATTCCGCTGGATGAAAATATGAAGCCTGTGCGCCCCTGCATGATATGGATGGACGGACGCGCAAAGGAAGAGACGGAATGGGCGCTGGAGCACATCGGAGAAGAGAAGCTGCTGGAAATAACCCACAATGGGGCAAATCCCTATTACGGGTATACAAAAATATTATGGATGAAAAATAACGAGCCTGAAAATTGGGCTAAAACAAAGCTCTTTTTACCCCCTAACAGCTATGTGATGTACAAATTGACAGGCAAGGTGGCCATAGATTATTCCTCCGCCGGCAACATCGGAGGGATCTTTGACATGAATACCAGGACATGGTCGCTGGAAATGATGGAGGCCATGGGCATCCCCATGTCCATGATGCCACAGAATATAATAGAATCCACAGACATCGTGGGCGGGCTTACAAAAGAAGCGGCGGAGGATTTAGGGCTTCCGGAGGGAATGCCGGTAATAGCTTCGGGGATCGACTGCGGCGCGGCAAATATCGGACTGGGCGTTTTTGAACCCGGAGTATATGCTGCGGCAATAGGAACTTCCATGTGTGCGGCGCTGATATCCGATAAACCGGTAAAGGGCAAAGGCCTGATAATCTGGCCCTATTTGTATCAACCGAAGAAACTGTCCTATTACTTTGCAGGAGGGGCGACCGCGGGAGCCATCATAAAATGGTTCAGAAACACCATGTGCGAGCTTGAAGTGGAAGCGGAAAAAAACGGCGGCCCCAATGCATATCGCACTCTGGATACAGCGGCAGAAAAGATACAGCCGGGCAGCAACGGGCTCATAGTGCTTCCGTACTTCATGGGTGAGAGAAGCCCCATCTGGGATCCTCATGCAAAAGGGACCATAGTGGGATTATCACTGGCCCATACCAAGGCGCATATTTACAGGGCATTCTTAGAAGCAGTGGCCTTTTCCCTCAGAAACGCCATGGAGGCGACTGGGGAAAACCTGGGAGAATCTATTCTGCTGGCCGGCGGCGTCACCAAATCAAAGCTCTGGAGGCAGATATTTGCTGATGTGACCGGGTATCCGGTGGTTTGCCCCATACACGATGTGGAAGCCAACATGGGGGATGTTATGCTGGCAGGGATAGGAACCGGTATTCTGACCTTTGAAGATGTGAAAAAGTGGCAGGTACTGGACAAAAAGATCCTGCCGGATGATAAGAATCATCAAATTTATAACAGGTACTACAAAACATATCAATCCATATACCAGAGTCTTAAAGCTGATATGAAGGATATGTCTTTACTGATACAGGATATGTTCTGAGTCATTACCGGAATGAGGAGGTGGTGCGCCGTACATAAAACCATATTATAAATATATTTAATTTTCGCAGTGCAGGCACATAAGAAAGAAAAAAATAAGAGATTCAGGAGGGATATAATTTTATGAAGAAAAAATTATTAGCAATTTTACTGGCAGCGGTAATGGGCTTGTCCATAGCGGCATGCGGTGATACCGGAAGCCAGGCGGACACGTCAAAATCGGCGGGGTCAGATGCCCAGGGAACTGCCGGCTCAGGAAGCAAGGAAATCTGGTACTCAACTAAAAATTCAACGGAAACCGTCCATGTGGCAATGGCAAAAGGCGTTACAGATGCGGCGGAGCTGCTGGGTTATTCGGGCAAAGTAACCGTGGCCGAAGCAGATGCCGCAAAGCAGAATGACCAGATGAACAATCTGATCGACAACGTAAAGCCTGCGGCAATCGTTTTGAACCCATATGACAGCGACAGCGTATCGGATGTCATTGCAAAGTGCAACAAGGCGGGCATACCCCTGGCTGTTATAGACAACAAGGCAAATGACGCGGATGTTGCGGTTTCGGTACTGTTTGACAGCATCTCCTCAGGCAAGGCCGCAGGAGAAGAAGCGGTCCGTCTGCTTACTGAAAAATACGGCAAACCCAAAGGCGTGGTAGTGGATCTATACGGCGAAGTGGTGTCACAGGTATTTAAAGAGAGAGCAAAGGGCTTTGAGGATGAGATCAAAAAGTACCCGGATATCGAATTGATATCAGTGCTTGGCGCACCGCAGGCGGATGTAGCCACCAGCGCGCTGAATAATATCATAGCGGATGCAAAATCCCAGGGGAAAAACATAGACCTGATCAATACGCCCACGGACACCGCCACACTAGGTGTGGTCGAAGCGCTGAAAACCAATGATATGTGGTATCCGGCCGGAGATGAGAAGCACATATTCATTGTTTCCCATGACGGACTTGGAGAAGTCCTGGACTACATAAAGCAAGGCTACGTGGACTCCGAAATAACAATTGACGTATTCGGCGTCGGCGGTATAGCTGCGGAAGTGCTGAACGAATATGCCGTCAAGGGCCAGGCGGTCCCCACATCGGGAACTTTTAAACCCAAAGGCAAATATCTCAACACGGAAGTGGAATTCTCCCAGGGCAATAACGGTCCAACCATTATGCTGTCTCCTATAAAGGTTACAAAAGATGGCGCAGACAACCAGCTCATCTGGGGTAATGCAATGGGCAAATAATTCGCTGGATAATGGGGCTGCCGCATTGATATTTTGCGGCAGCCGTATATAAAAATTGAGAAAGGCTGAATGAACTTGGATAATAATATTCTTCTCGATATAAGAAATGTTTCAAAATCCTTTGGAACAACGCAGGCACTCAAGGATATTTCCATTCAAATCAAACCGGGGACCATACATTCCTTTCTGGGCAGAAACGGCGCGGGAAAATCCACTATCGTAAACATCATTGCGGGGATTTATCCGCAGACCGCCGGGGAAGTTTTTTTTAATGGGAAAAACATTAAAAATCTGAATATTTTTAACAGGCAGGAGCTTGGTATCAGGCTGGTACCCCAGCATGAGAACTCATTTCCGGATCTTACGGTGGCGGAAAACATATTCGTCGGATTGCTGCCAAAGACAAAATACGGACTGATAGACTGGAAAACCATAAACGAAACAGCCGGAAAAGAGCTGGAAGAATACGGATTGGACATAGAGCCTACCGAGATGGTAAGAAATTTAAGCTCCATAGACGCCAGAAAATTAAATATCATCCGCGCAATGCACGGCGGCGCCAGGCTGATCATTCTGGACGAGCCTACTACGGCGCTTACCAATAAGGAGCGGAATGAATTATTCTCATTTATCAGAAAACTGAAGGAAGAGGGAATAGCGTTTATTTTCATCTCACATTATCTGGGCGAGGTAAAGGAGCTGTCCGATGAGATAACTGTATTGAGAGACGGCTGCATGTATCCGGTGGAGAATCCGAAGGAAGCGTCGGAAGATTATTTATCCAGCCTGGTGGCGGGCGAAGAAGTACAGCTGACAAAACGGCAGTATAAGACCGAATACGCGGACAGTGACAAGCTGTTTGAGTGCAGGAATATAAGCGGCAAATGCCTCATGGATGTGTCCATGGATATCTATAAGGGTGAGATACTCGGGATTGTGGGATTCCCGGGATCAGGCGCACGCGAGATGTGCAGGGCACTGTTTGGAGTAAATAAGCTGGATAAGGGCGAAATTTTGTGCAAGGGTGAAAAATTGCATATAAAAAGTCCCAAAGACGCCATCCGCAACGGTGTGGCGTATATTTCCTTCGACAGGCACAGGGAAGGCCTTATTCCCCAGTTTACGGTGAACCACAATGTGGGAATGAGCATACTGCACAGCAAATTAAAACGTCCCATGGGTTTCATCAATCTGAAAAAGGAACGTGAAATATCTGAAAGATATAAAGGTATGCTGAAAATCAAATGCAATGGTATCGACGACATGATTGGCAGCCTTTCAGGAGGCAATCAGCAAAAGGTAGTGGTCAGTCGTTCATTGAGCTCCGACCCTCAGCTGCTTATATTGGATGAACCCACCATAGGTATTGATATAAAAAGCAGGGAAGAGATCATATCAGCCATTAATGATATGACCCAATCGGGCATGAGCGTCATATATTTTACAAATGACTATGAGGAACTGCTGAGGGTGGCTGACAGACTGGTATTTTTCAAGGACTCAAGGATCGTGGCGCAGGTGGATAACAAGGACTTAAATATCGTTGGCGTAACAGAAATTCGAGATCAGGTAAAGGGAGTACAATAACGTGAAAACAAATAATACAAAAACTAAAAGAAGCATATTGAATATTTGTATGAACAATGTCGTCTGGATATTGCTTGTGGTATCAATATTGATTATGGGCATGTTTAAATCGTCGTTCTATTCATTCGGCATATTGTCCAATATATTGGTCCAGGGGACGGTTCTGGGCATATTGGCCATTGCCGTATCAATGATAATCCTTTTGGGCGATATCAACCTGTCTACGGTGGGAACCGCGGGATTTTCGGCTTTGATAGGCGTAATGCTCATGGAAAAAGGCTTGCCTATTCCGCTGGCTATTCTGGTCATTCTTGCGGTGGGCGGCGTGATCGGCCTGGTAAACGGAGTTATCGTGACAAAGCTGAAAGCAAACGCCCTGATCGAAACGCTGGCAATGAATATGGTATTGCAGGGTGCGCTGCTTGCAATTACAAACGGAAATACCATCTCAAAGCTGCCCAATGCGTTTAAATATGTGAGCCAGGGGAAAATCGGGATTTTTCCGGTGCTGCCCATCGTATTGTTCATAGTATTTATCATTTTCTATTTTGTGTGGAACAAGACATCTTTCGGGCGCAGCCTGTTTGCGGTTGGGGGCAATGAACACAGCGCCTATATTGCAGGTATCAACATAAATGCCATCAAAATAGGCGCCTTTGTGGTTTCTGGAGTATTATCGGGCCTTGCGGGATACCTGTTGTCCGCATACATGGGAGCCGTGACATCTTCCTTTGGAAGGACCTTTGAAATGCAGTGCATTGCGGCGGCAGTTGTGGGAGGCGTCAGCCTGACAGGAGGAAAGGGCTCGATTCTGGGAGTGCTGGGAGGCACATTGCTGCTCACTGTTATCCAGGTAGGCCTTGCGGTGCTTGGAATCCCATCAACGATGATCACACTGGCCGGCGGCCTCATGATATTTGTAGCCGTTATTATAGATGCCCTGCGCAATATGTATCAGGCGGGGAAATAGCATTTTGATTGACTGTTTCCGGGTTACATGCTATTTTATTCTTATAAATTGAAATTTTTATTGAGATTTTAAAGTTCATGGAATTTCAATCAGGTAAAAGGATTTATTTTTTAAATACGTTGGAATATTGGTGAATGAATGAACATTTTTGACATTAAGCAAAATAATCTTAAAAAGATATATTTATATATACGTAAAAAGAGTCTGGCTACCAAGCAGGATATCAGCTATGATTTACAGCTGAGCCTTCCAACGGTCACAAAAAATCTGGAATACCTGGCGGAACTGGGACTGATAAGTTCCGACTGCAAGCTGGACAATAAATCCGGGGGCAGAAAGCCTGTTGCCTATTCCTATGTTGCCGATGCAAAAGTGGCAATCGGGCTGGATATTACAAAAAATCACATTAAAAGCATAATCATAGACCTGGACGGCAATGTCATCAAATATATTTATAAAAGAAAAGTCTACCGCCGGGATGACGAATATTTAAAGCTCCTGGGACAGTCGGTGGAGACTATCATAGAAAGCGCCCAGCTGGACAGAAGCAAAATCCTGGGGGTGGGGATCGCCATGCCCGGACTTATAAACCAGGAAAAGGGCTATGTGGTGGACGGCAGGGTTATAGACAATACGGGGATGAGCTGTGAAGACTTTTCAAAGTACATACCGTATCCAACAAAACTGATCCATGACTCAAACGCTTCGGGATTTTCTGAAATATGGATGTCGTCGGAAATACATAATGCTTTCTATATCAGTTTATGCAACAGTGTGGGCGGGTCTGTCCTGCTGAATGACAACGTGTATATGGGAGACGGGTTATTCAGCGGAGAAATAGGGCACCTGAATCTGATACCCGGCGGCGAACAGTGCTACTGCGGGCAAAAAGGCTGCTTTGACGCCTATTGCAATGCTGAGCGGCTTGCCAATTACGCCGACTGCGACCTGGAAATGTTTTTCAGCAGACTGGGGCAGGGCGATGAAAAATTGCGGAAGGTGTGGGACGAATACCTGGATTACCTGGCCGTGGCGGTAAGCGATATCAGAATGCTCTTTGGCTGCACCGTAATTCTGGGCGGATATGTAGGGCCCCACATGAAGGAGTACATGGATATTCTGCATAAAAAAGTAGACGCCAGAAGTCCCTTTGGAGAGGCGTCTTCCAGTTACCTGATACCCTGTAAGAACAAGATAGAATCAGTGGCAACCGGCGTTGCACTTTATTTCGTAGAAGAATTTTTTGCAAAATTGAGCTAAGGGTTGTACGGAAGATTGGGAATCGAGAACATATATCCCATGACATACCGTGTTTATATCCGGTTATTTAAGTGTCAGGCTTTTGGCAATGTTTAGTGCGGTAGCGTCGTCAATATATTTTGAATCAAAATACAAGTCAATTGCCGATTTCTCGTCTTTTTTCAAATAATAGAAATGAATTGCATTTTTAACCGGAGTGTCTTTAGAGCTGTATATCATTTTCACCTGATAGGTTTCCGTAGGAAAATCGTCAAGCTTTTTAACATCATGGTCGCCGGAATGGTTGTAAGTATGTTTTTGTTTCTATTTCCAGATATAACTAAATTATATCATCAGCCAAAACCATGCATCAACAGAAGGCGTTTTTGATTGCAGGTATTAGAGGTCACCGGGATGAATTTTCTATGGGGATTTTCAGATAAATAACCGTTCCCATGCCGTACCTGCTCCTGATCTTTATTCCGAATTCTTCTCCATAGCTTAGCTTTAACCTCTTATCCGTATTGTACAGGCCGATATGCTCGGAGTATTCCTCTCCGCTGCTGAGCTTTTCCCTGATCATGCTGAGCTTTTCAGCGGTGATACCAAGGCCGTTGTCAATAACTGCCACTCTTATATAGTCTTCGTGTATAATAAATTTTATCTTTATCAGGCTGGAGCCTTCCTTTTCCTTTATGCCGTGATAAATACTGTTTTCTATTAAAGGCTGGATCAGCAATTTTATCACATGATACTGCAGAACGGCGTCGTCATAATCCCACAGCACATTGAATTTATCCTCGTAGCGGAATTTTTGGATATTGATGTAGCTGATGGTGTGCTGTATTTCCTCCTCCAGGGTCACAGTCTGGTGAGGGCTGCTGAGAGAGTATTTGAGGATATCGGAGAGGTTGTCGATCATCCTGTTGACATTGTTGGGCTTCCCGATCAGGCTCAGATTTTCAATGCTTATTGTTGCCAGAGTATTAAAAAGAAAATGGGGGTTCAGTTGTGACTGTAGAGCTAAAAGCTCCAGGGCCTGAAATTTGTACTTCTTTTCTGACAGCTGCACCTTGAGGAAGCTTTGCTCAATAAAGGTTTTTAAGATATTGTGGATTATATATCCGTACTCGTCCTTTACCCGGTCGGGGAAAGGAGGAAGCGTTTTACCGCTTTCGGCGGAATCGATAATTGAAATTATATTGGAAATATGCCTGTAATTTTTACGGGTGAAGTAATAGGAAAGTATCAGCCCCAGGGCAAAGGATAAATTTAATAAAAGCACGGTGACAAAGTTGAGCTGGCGCGGAACCTGGTACAGAGCTCTCTGTGAGATGATGGAAATGTACTTCCAGCCATAGCGCTCCGATTTGAGCTGCGTTACCACGTAGGAGCCGCCGGAGGATTTATAGGTAAAAGATGATTCGGTATTCGCCTGGATTTTACTCAGGTCCACATTGTTAATGGCGTCAAGGTTCCTGTTGTTAAAAATAATGTGATTATTCTCGTCCACCACAAGTATGCTCTGCTCGGGGAAAATCGTAAGGCTGTTAATAAGCTTTTCGATATAGACCGGAGAGATATTCAGAATTATGGCGCCGTTTTTCTGATTGAGCCTTTGGTATATGGTGATCACCTTGGTGGTATTCTTTTCAAATTGATACTGCTTTATATTTCGTGGTTCTATCCACATATTGATATTGGGGTCCTTTTTTAAAAGGCTGTCATGCCAGGAATTGTCCAGAGAAGTGTTCAGAGTGGTAAGCCCTTCGGAAGACGATAAAAACCTTCCGTTGGGATTGTTTACATACAGATATATCGAGTGTACATAAGGCCTTGCACTGGCAGGCGCGGAGATATAACCCTTTAAAAAATCCGTCAGGTTCACATTGTCAATGGAAAAGCTGGTGTTTGTCAAGGTGGAATCCAGTGTCTGGAAAGCCACGCTGTTATACTCAAAAAGCAGATTGATGGTATCCATTTCGCCCAGCATGAGCTCAACGTTTTCCTGCACCTGCTTTAAAAGGTTTACGTTATTGTTGTTTATGTCTCTTTTCACAAAATTCTCGGTGATTACACTGGATAAGGACCCGAGTATGAGAATAGGGATGAGAAGAGGAAGCAAAAAGAATGAGAGATTTTTGTAGAAAAAATTTTTGCGCATATAAACCAGACCTCTACAAGTTATTTATAATAAAGGTATCGCGGTATTCCTTTGGTGTCTTGCCAAAATACTTTTTAAAGCTTCTTGAAAAGTTTTTGGGATTTTCATAGCCGACCAGACTGCTTACTTCGTAGGTCTTGTAAGTTACTTCCTTTAAAAACTCGGCGGCTTTTTCCATTTTGCAGGAGGTAACGTAATCTGAAAAATTCAAGCCGGTTTTTCTTTTGAAAAATTTGCTCAGGTAAAATAAATCCATGTTTACCAGCTTGGCCATCTGCTCTAAAGTGACTGTATTGTAATTATGCCTTACATAAGATTTGATGGTTAAAATAATCTTATCGTGTATTCCGGCGCCCTCATAGACTTCATCAATGCTGGCGGCGCCTTCGCTTGCATCCGAATAGGCAAGCTCCTCGTCCAGCTCCTCTTTTAACGAGGTGAAAACTTCAATCAGCTCTTCATACTTGATGGGTTTGGTAATATAGCTTTTTACGCCATAGGATACCGCCTTCTGCGCAAATCCGAATTCCTTGTAGCCGCTTAAAAACAATACCTTTATTTTGGATTTTTGCATGTGGAGCTCTTTGGCAAGCTCGAGGCCTGTCATAACGGGCATTTGAATATCCGAAAAAATAACGTCCACAGGATTGTTTTTCAAATATTCCAGCGCAAACTTACCGTTGCTTGCTTCGGCAACGATCTTAAATCCGAGAGTATCCCATGGGAAACACGTACAAATACCCTTTCTGAGTTTAGGCTCGTCCTCAACAATCAAAAGTTTATACATGAAAACACATCCTTTGTCAAATAAGAATATTGAAAAAATTGTGTTTGTATACCGTAGTATTAATATAGTAGCACATTTTCTGTTTTATCCACAAGGGAAATAGCCCCATATTCCAAAGAGGACAAAAAATGCAACCGTTTCACAAGTTACAGCTATGTTTTTATGTCCGATTTCTTTTTATACTTATTTAGTAAGCAGGATAAAATATATTTTAACAGGAGGAATATAAATGAAGAAAAGTCTTAAGATCCTAAGTGCCATCTGTATGGCTGCACTGATCTCCACCACCTTTATTGCGTGCGGGCAGGAAGCCGGAAATGGCCAGGGGCAGACAACGTCGTCAGGAACATCGGCATCCACATCGGCTGAGGGCAAGCCTGTAACACTGAGATTTTTATGGTGGGGGTCGGATGACCGTCATCAGGCTACACTTGATGCGATTGCCCTGTACAAGCAAAAAGCGCCAAATGTTACGATCGAAGGCGAATACCAGGGCTTTGACGGATATCAGCAGAAGCTGAACACACAGCTGGCCAGCGGAGCCGCACCGGATATAATTCAAAATGACTCGCCCTGGATGTATGATTACGCAGCCAGAGACGTATATGTTGATCTGGCCCAGCAGTCTGAAATCGACACAAGCACCTTTGATGCAAATTTCCTGAAAAACAATTGCGAATTCAGCGGCAAGCTTATAGGATTGCCCACCGGTATTTCAGGGCGTACATTGATCGTAAACAAAACTCTTGCCGATAAAGCCGGGGTTTCAATCCAATCAAACATGAGCTGGGACGACCTTATCACCCAGGCTAAAAAATTGAAAGCATACAATAAAGATTATTATCTGTTAAATACAAATGTAGGCGTAAATGTTATCCAGGTAATGGGAATAGTAAAGCAGAGGACCGGCAACCAGTTTATCAAGGATGATTATACCCTTGGATTTACAAAAGACGATATGGCTTATGCTCTTACCTGGCTGAAGGACGCCTTTGCGGCAGGAGTATTCCAGCCCATATCCGAATCTTCGTTATTTGCCGATATGAACCAGAACCCCAAATGGATCAATTCTGAGTTTGTAGCTACCGAGGACTGGAGCAGCGGCGTTATAAAATACCAGGGAATCCTTCCTAAGGATACTGAGGCTGCAATTGCCGGACCTGCGGTGCTGCCGGACGGAAAAGACGGAGCCGCCATTGTCAGGCCTTCACAGCAGCTCAGCGTCAACAAGAAGTCGGCAAGTGTGGAAGAATCCAGCAAGTTTTTAAACTGGTTCCTCAATGATGGGGAAGCCGCAGTCATATTGAAGGACGTCAGAGCGGTGCCCGCTTCTGAAACAGCCAGAAAAGCCGCAGGAGACGCCGGAAAAATTGATAAAAATGTTATTGCCGCAGTAGAATTGGCTCAAAAAAATACCCAGGTGACAGACAATGCTCCGTCATCCAATACTCAAATCACAGATATAGTAAAAGATGTACTGCAAAAATTATTATTTGACAAAGCAACTGTAGATCAGGCTTCAACAGAAGTTATCACACGTCTGGAAGACAAACTCGCAGAATTGAAGAGCGCACAGAAGTAACAGAACTTAAACCCCGCAATGCCGCCGGAATAAAGCGGCGGCATTGCGGTTCAACCTAAAAATCAGTGAATCAGGGGTGCTAGCCGTGGGGAAATCTTTAACCGTTAAAAAAGGAGAAAAACACCAATATATTGGTTTGTTATATATTTTACCGTGGATCATAGGGTTTATTATATTTCAGCTCTATCCTTTTATAAGTTCGTTTATCTATTCTTTTACGAATTTTGATATGATGACTAAACCCAACTTTGTGGGCGTTGAGAATTATGTCAAAATATTTACAAAAGACGCAGATTTTTATCAATCGCTGAAAGTCACGCTTATCTACACAATACTGGCTGTGCCCACAAGATTGGCATTTGCACTGCTTGTGGCCGTCATTCTCAGCGCAAAGCTGAGAGCCATCAATTTCTTCAGAACGGTTTATTATCTCCCGTCCATTATGGGCGGAAGCGTGGCGGTTTCAATATTATGGAAATTCCTTTTCATGAAGGACGGCGTTGTAAACCACATGCTGTCATATGTGCACATAAAGCCCATTGAGTGGCTGGGAAGCCCTAAATTGGCCCTTTACACCCTGGGACTTTTGTCAGTATGGCAATTCGGCTCTTCCATGGTAATATTTCTGGCCGGATTGAAGCAGATACCGGGAGAGCTGTACGAAGCGGGAAAGGTGGACGGAGCTTCAAAGATACGCATGTTCTTTTCCGTGACCATACCAATGCTCACTCCGATAATTTTCTTCAACCTGGTAATGCAGATGGTGAACGCGTTCCAGGAGTTCACGGGAGCATTTATAGTCACAAATCACGGCGATCCCATGAAGTCCACGTATTTGTACGCATTGAAGCTGTACGACGAAGCCTTTGTATATTTTAAAATGGGATATGCTTCCGCGCTTTCCTGGATACTGTTTATTATTATCATGGCTGCAACGGCTCTAATATTTAAAACCGCCAACAGCTGGGTTTACTATGAAGATGAAGGTAAAGGCTAGAGCGAAGAGAAAGGGATAGAATAATGGAAAAAAAGTTCGGTAATTTATTTTTATATTTGATTTTGATCATATTCGGAATAATCATGGTATACCCTTTGATATGGCTGTTTTCCGCTTCATTCAAGCCCAATAACGAAATATTCGGTTCATTGACCCTGATTCCAAAGGAAGTTATATGGGATTCCTATGCCAAGGGCTGGAGGGGAACGGGACAATTCGGTTTCAGCCTGTTTTTCCTGAATTCCTTCAAGCTGGTGGTTCCCACAGTGGCGTTCACCATTATTTCAAGCGCATTTGTGGCATATGGCTTTACAAGGTTCAAGTTTCCGTTTAAGAATTTATTGTTCGGCCTTGTAATTTCCACACTCATGCTGCCTCAGGCTGTTATTCTGATACCAAGGTATATTTTGTTTAAAAATCTCAGCTGGGTGGATACCTACAATCCGTTTATCGTACCTTCAATATTTGCGGGTTCACCATTTTTCATCTTTATGATGGTCCAGTTTCTAAGGGGAATTCCCCGTGAACTGGATGAATCGGCAAAAATCGACGGATGCAACTCCTTTATGATACTGGTGAGGATTTTAATGCCGCTGTCAAAGCCCGCGCTTTTTTCTGTGGGGATATTCCAGTTTATATGGACCTGGAACGATTTCTTCAACTCCATAATTTTTATAAACAGTGTGAAAAAGTTCACTGTTTCGCTGGGCCTGAGAATGTCGCTGGACGTATCGTCACCCACATCATGGAACCAGATTCTGGCCATGTCCATTGTGGCAATAGCGCCGTGTATTTTAATATTCTTCTTTGCGCAGAAATACTTTGTAGAAGGCATCGCAACATCGGGATTGAAAGGATAATGGGAATAGGGGGAACAGAAAATGAATTCTAAAGAGCGAGTTATCAAAACGATTAACCACCAGGAGCCGGACAGGGTGCCGGTGGGAGAATGGGGTATAGATCATGACCATGTAAGCAGGATCATAGGGCATCACACCTACTGGAGGAACCGCAAGGATACAACCCTCGCCCTGTGGGAAGGCAGGCGGGATGAAGTTGTTGACAGTATGAAGCACGACCTGGTGGAACTGGTGGAGAAGCTGGACTATGACATCCTGGTAGTGGAGCTGGTTCCGCCAAAGGGCTATAAACCCTCCGATCCGCCTAAGAAAACCGGTGACGGGGTATGGCAGGATTCCAAAGGAAATATTTATAAATACGCCGCAAGCAACGATTCGATTATGTGCATATCCCACTCCGAGGGGAAAGAAGAATTGACGGAGGAGGACATTGCCGCCGCAGGCAAAAATATCCCTGCGGACGATTCCGTATTTGAGCTCATAGACTTTATCGGGGATAAATACGGAGATGAAAAGGCGGTCCTGTGCAGGAGCCTTGACGTATACAGCGTCTTGCTTGAGCCCTTCGGAGGGGATTTTAACCACCAGCTGATCCTTTCCACCATTGCCCCTGACGAAGTCAAGAGGATGTACCAGAACGGACTGGAATTTAACCGCAGGATCATCGAGCACTGTGCAAAGCACAAGGTGCTTATCGGCATGCAGGGCAACGATTTCGGCATGAACAGCGGGTGTATACTTTCCCCTGCAACCATCAGAGAGGTTTACCTGCCCTTCATACGCATGGTAAATGAGGAACAGGAAAAGAACGGGATGATTCCTTTCTTCCACTGCTGCGGCAAGATATGGGACATAATGGATGATTTTGTTTCCGCCGGCTACAAGGGCTATCAATCCATCCAGGCCACGGCGGGAATGGACACCAGAAGGGTAAAGGAAAAGTACGGAAAAGACCTGACCCTGTGGACCGGCATACAGTGTGAAACCCTGGTGGCCGGAACCATGGAAGAGGCGGAAAAGGAAGTCCGGGAAGGCCTGGGTTATCTCATGCCGGGCGGCGGATTTATATTTGGCTCCACCAATTCGGTACAATACGGGGCAAAAACAGATAACTATCTGAAAGCCCTTGACATTGTGAGAAAAGAAGGAGTTTACAGGTAACATATAATAGAAAAAATATCGTGCTTCACATAAGTTGCAAAAGCCAATTACTATGGTCTGAAAGCTATAGTAATTGGCTTTTTACATATATGGGATTTAATTTATTTTGCGGTACTCACTTTTATGTTTTGAGGGTTATAACAAGACAATTTTGGAATGCGCGTTCTAATTACGTGCGTAAATATATTTATTGACAATTAGAATTAAGGTTATTATAATTATTATTGGAATAAACATTCCGAAAATTAAAAAGAAAATTAATATGGATGGATAAAATGTTATGAAAAGGATAGGGCGAAAAAGAATGATAGTTATTTTGATTGCCGCCATTGTTGCCGCGGCGGCCATAGGACTTTTTATATATTTCCAGCGGCAGCGCACCAATCAGGAAGACCTCTCTCCCTACAGCATAAATTCCGACACCGGCAACCCAAGAGTATTGATTGCCACCCAGAAAAGTGAGTACAAGGATTCGGTCATGGATGAAATATCCAGGCATTATAAAGGCGGGGATATCTATATTTCTGTAATCGATGTGGCACAGCTGTCCGGGGTTCAACCGGCTGAATGGGATAAAATAGTCATATTTTCAGCCATAAAGGTTTACCAGTTCCATCCTGCGGTGGTTAAATTTCTGGACAGGCAAAGCGGCAGCTATTCCGGCAGGATTTTTATGTACAATACGTCGGAAGGATCCAATATGCGGTACGGCGATGTAGATGCCGTTACCTCAGCCTCAATTAATCCGTCCCTGGGCAGCGCCGGAATAATTGAAGCCATAGATAATGCACTCGGTTTGAGGAAATAAACAGGGCGGGTATGGCGCAGGCGATTGAGCTTGTAAAAAAAACGGTAAAATGGTAGAATGAGTTAGAATCCTCTAACTTGTTCTGCCGTTTTGTTTTTGTGCGGAGGTCAAAAGAATGGGGAATATGAGAACCTATCCACAGAAAGGTGCTGGTGGCAATGGCCGGAATTGTTTTGCCCAAGTATAAGATTTTCAATCCGGATAAAAAGGACTGTCCGGTAAGTGACATGTTCAACAGCCTGTATAAGACAGATACGTTTCAAAACGAACAGATAATGCCTGGAGAGACAGGGAAAGGCTACTGCCAACGGTATGTTTTAAGCCCGTCTATGGAAATATTTATTTCAGATATAACATTTTATAAAAATATAAGCATGCGGGAAAAGATGTATCCTGTCCCCCATTACGGAGTTGCATTCTGTATGGAGGATCCCTTTCAATGGACGATGGAGGGCAGTGCGAAGGAGTATGAGATCGGCTGCGGCGAGAGCTATATATTCAACGGGATATATGGAAACAGCGATTGCAGCTATTGTGCGGGACAGCGGTTTTCAGGCATCAGCCTGCGGTACGACCCAGGAGTAATAA
Source organism: Bacillota bacterium (assembly GCA_023397905.1). Taxonomy (GTDB): domain Bacteria; phylum Bacillota; class Clostridia; order Acetivibrionales; family DSM-1351; genus Ruminiclostridium. The sequence goes on from JAEWSZ010000106.1 coordinate 87,851, forward strand.
AGGGTGTGGCCGGCCATATGAGCAAAAATTATGACTTCACGGAATTCGGATATGACAGGGGGCATTTTTTCACCAAGAAATTCTCTCCAAATATCAGACTGATTCTGAATGATATGATGCACTGCCGTTATTCCGGAGATGTCAAAAAAATCTACCTTGAAGGTAAAGCGCTGGAACTGATTGCGGTCTTTATGGACGAGGTGATTTCGGAAAATGGGAAATACGGCGCCGTTCCGGCGCTTTCCTCGGCGGATATTGAGGCCCTTGGCAATGCCAGGAGGATTCTTGACGGCAATATTGTGTCCCCTCCCACCATAAGCGAGCTTGCGCGGCTTGTCTACCTCAACGAATACAAATTGAAAGCCGGGTTCCGGGAGCTGTTCGGCATGCCCATCCACGCCTATATCATCGACAAACGGCTGGAGCTTGCGCGGGTCCTCATAACGGAACAGAGGCTTGGCGTGGCGGAGGCCGCTTTGCTGGTGGGATACAGCAATACAAACTATTTCACTAAAAAATTCAAAACAAAATACGGTATTAAGCCTTCGGAATACAGGAAATCCTTTTTGAGTGAATAAAACTCCTTTTTGGACCATTCCGGTCAATTGGATATGTTGTATAATGATCACAGTAAAGTTAGATACATCTAACTGGTTGGTTAATTTATTATTTCAGCTTCTAAAGGAAGGAGGTCAAGGTTGAAAGAAATTTTAAAAAATTATAAAGGGGGGACCGAGCCCATGCCGGCTTTCATGATGTTTTGTGCGAGAGGTGGGCCATGGGCATAAATATGAAACAAAACAACGCCCGGGAGGCAAAGCCTAAAAAAGGCATGGCACGGCTTATGGAGCTTGCCGCCACCAAAAAGCCGCTGATGATCGTGTCTGTGATCATGTCGGCGCTGGCCGCCATCGCGTCATTTATTCCGCACATTGCCATTTACTATCTGGTGCGGGAGATCATGGAGGCCTATCCGGATCTGGGGCAACTGGATCTGCAAAGAATGACGGGCTTCGGATGGATAGCATTGGGCGGCATCCTGCTGAATATCCTTTTGTATTTTGCCGCCCTGATGTTTTCCCATTTTGCCGCATTCGGCACTTTGTATGAATTAAAGGTGGATTTTGCGGCCCATCTCGCAAAGGTGCCCCTGGGCTTCCACGTGCTGGTGGGCAGCGGAAAACTGCGGAAGATCATGGACGAGAACATTGAAAAGGTGGAGGGGTTCATCGCCCACCAGCTTCCGGACATCGTGGCCTCCTTTGTGGCTCCTGCGGCCATGTTTGTGATCCTGTTCGCCATTGACTGGCGCTTTGGTCTGGCGGCTGTACTGGGTATTGTCATTGCCTTTGCGGTTGAGATTAAAGGCTATGGCAACGAAGGGGCCAAAAAAATGATGGAAAAATACCAGGATTCGCTGGAGGACATGAACAATGCCTCCGTAGAGTATATACGGGGCATTACGGTGGTCAAAGCCTTTAAACAGACGGTATATTCCTTTCACAGGATGCACACCGCCATAAAGGAGTACACAAAAATGATCATTCCCTTCACACTGAGCTGGGAAAACTACATGTCGGCGTTTACCACAATTATCAACAACATATACCTGTTTTTGATTCCGGCGGGCATTTGGGTCGGACTCAATACGTCGGATTACACCGGTTTTGCCGTTAAATTTATCTTTTATCTCATCTTTGTGCCCTCAATTGCAACGGTCATGCTGAAAATTATGTATGTTTCCACCAATGCCAGGAGCATTGTGGGAGGTGTGGAACGGATGGACGATATACTGGGCGAAGCGCCTCTGCCTCAGCCAGAGGTTTTCAAAACCATTTCGGAGTATGGCATAGTTTTTGAAGATGTGTCTTTTTCCTATACAGGTCAGGAGGTTGATGCACTGTCGGAGGTTTCCTTCAGGGCGGAAGAAAATCAAATTACAGCTATTGTGGGCCCGTCGGGCGGCGGCAAAAGCACCATTGCACATCTCATGCCCCGCTTTTTCGACGTGACCGGAGGAAGCATCAAAATCGGAGGAGTGGATGTGCGCCGTATGAGAAGCGAGTACCTGCTTGAAAAGGTAAGCTTCGTATTCCAGGACGTATTCCTTTTCAAACTGAGTATCATGGACAACATTCGCATGGGCAATCTGGCCGCCACTGACGAACAGGTTATTTCTGCGGCAAAAGATGCCCAATGCCACGATTTCATTGAAAAGCTGCCTGAAAAATACCATACGGTCATAGGCGTGAAAGGAGTGCATCTCTCGGGAGGGGAACAGCAGCGTATTGCAATAGCAAGGGCTATTGTAAAGAACGCGCCCATAATCATACTGGACGAGGCCACGGCATTTTCGGACCCGGAGAATGAATATCTGATCCAGCGCGCCTTTGAAAAGCTGATGCACGGCAAGACGGTAATAATGATCGCACACCGCATGTCCACCATACGCAGCGCCAACAAAATAGTAGTGATGGATAAGGGCCGCCTCATAGAGCAGGGCAATCATCAGCAACTGATGGAAAGCAGGGGCAAGTATTTTGACATGTGGAATATGTACACCCGGACCCTTGACTGGAAGATAGACAGAAAGGAAGTGAAAGCCCATGCGTAGACTCAAAAAAGCATTGATGCTCACCGATAAGGGCTATTCGGACCTGAAGAAGGCGATAGCAGCCTGCACCCTGACAAATCTGTCCATGATGCTGCCCTTTATCGTGACCATTCAGATTTTTGCGGAGCTTTTAAAACCACTTATGGGACGGGAAATATCCTGGACAAGGATGTGGATTTTGCTGGGCTGCGGTATCGTTGCGGCAATTCTGGTATTCATATGCAGCAAGTACGACTACAAAAAGACCTATGTCACATCATATATGGAGTCCGAAAACACCAGGATCACTGTGGCCGAGCATATCCGCAGGCTGCCTATGAGCTTCTTCAATTCAAAGGATTTATCCGAACTCACCACAAACATTATGGCCGACTGTTCAACCACGGAGCACATCTTGAGCCATATTGTCCCGCAGCTCGTTGCCAATGCCATTTCCATAACACTGATCTGCGCCATGATGGCCGCCTTTGACTGGAGGATGGCGATCGCCGTGTTCTGCACGGTGCCGGTGGCTCTGCTGGTAGTCCTGGGCAGTAAAAAAATACAGGACAGGCTGAGCGAAAAGCAGGTTGAATCCAAGCTCAAGGCCTCGGAACAGGTGCAGGAATATCTCGAAGGCATCAAGGTCATCAAAGCCTGCGGGCTGGACGGCTCCAAATTCTCGGCACTGGACGATGCCCTGCGCCTGATGAAAAAAATGGCTATCAAAATGGAGGTCGGTACTGGAGTTTTCATTACGGGAGCCCAGATGATACTGCAGGCAGGCGTGGGCCTTACGGTTTTTGCGGGATCATATCTGCTGACCGGAGGGAAAATAGACCTGGTCCCCCTGCTGATGTTTTTTGTCATTGTCGTGAGGATATACGGGCCCATTATAGTGGAATTCACTCTGCTGCCTGAGCTGCTCTACTACCGCATTGCCACCAGGAGGATGCATACCCTGCTGACAACGCCGATTATGGAGGGCGATACGGAAAAGCGGCTTACGGACTGGAATATTGATTTTGAGAATGTTTCCTTCAGCTATAATGAAAAGGGGCCTGAAGCCGAGTCTGTAATTAAAAATTTGACGGTATCCATCCCGTCAGATGCCGTCACTGCTCTGGTGGGTCCCTCCGGCTGCGGCAAAAGTACCGTTTCAAGGCTGATCGCGCGGTTCTGGGATGTAAACGAAGGCAATGTCAAAATAGGCGGCGTTGACGTGAAGACCCTGGACCCGGAACACCTGATGAGCTATATGTCCTTTGTGTTTCAGGATGTGGTTTTATTTAACGATACGGTATATCACAACATACGTATCGGAAATATGGAGGCCACGGAGGAACAGGTGCTGGAAGCCGCCAGGGCCGCTTGCTGCGACGAATTCATCAGCGCGCTGCCCAACGGTTATCAGACCGTGCTGGGGGAAAACGGCAGCACCCTTTCGGGAGGTGAACGCCAGCGTATTTCCATAGCCAGGGCCCTTCTAAAGAACGCGCCTGTGGTGCTGCTGGATGAGGCAACCGCTTCCCTTGACCCGGAAAATGAGGTGCTGATACAGCAGGCTATTTCAAAACTCATCAAAGGTAAAACGGTTATCGTGATAGCCCACCGCCTGAGAACGGTGGCGGGCGCCGACAAGATAATAGTTCTGGATAACGGCAGGCTGGTGGAGGAAGGCACCCATGAGGCGCTGATAAAAAACAAGGGCCTGTATGAGAGGCTGTACCGCATTCAGCAGGAGAGCCTCGGCTGGAGCGTATAGCAGGATTTTAGCGTATCCTCCGTGCCGGGCAGGGCTGTGGATTTGCCGCCGGCCCGGCACTTTTTCCTTTATTTCGGGATAAAAAAAGGGTATAATACAAATTATAAACATGAGGGTAATATACCCAACCCACTTTGATATTAAGAAGACCGGCGCAAAAGAAATGTCTGGTACCCGGGGAGGAAAAACCGATGGCAGAAAAGCTTACTTTTACAATGGAAAATTATCTGGAAGCGGTATATGAGCTTTCAGACGGGACTAACGGCGCAAGGGTGTCGGATATCGCAGAGCGGCTGGGCGTTACCAAAGCCAGTACAAACAGCGCTATGACAACGCTTTCTGACAAGGGTCTGGTCACTAATGAAAAATACGGAGAAATATTCCTGACCCCTGCGGGGAGAGAGCTGGCAATGCGCACGTCAAACAAACACCGCACTATCCAGAAGTTTTTCTCGGAAATCCTCAAATTGAGTTTTGATACGGCAGATAAGGATGCCTGCGCCATAGAGCATGTGATCAGCAATGATTCTATCCAGGCCATGGAGGAATTCATGCGCACATACAGGAAGCCCGGCAGGTAAATGCAGGGCGGTCCGGATACGCGGCGTATAATTTGATCCTTTCGTAATATTTCTTGACAAAGGGGAATAATTGAGATAATATAACATCGTTATATAACGGTGTTATATTTTTAAAAGGAGAGATGAACATGGCTGTGGACACGCTGCAAAATATACTGAACTGCGGCAGGGACGAATTTCTGAAAAAAGGCTTTGAAGGCGCATCGCTGCGTTCCATAGCAAAATCGGCAGGCGTCACCACCGGAGCCATCTACGGTTACTTTCCGGACAAAAAGGCTTTGTTTGACGCGCTGGTATCCAAGCCGGCAAAAGAGCTTCTGGACCAATACATGTCGACTCAGCGGGAGTTTGCCATGCGTCCTGCGGAGAGGCAGGCGGCGGAGATGGTCCAGGCCTCTGACGAGGGTATGGCGTGGATGGTGGAATATGTCTATGACAATTATGATGCCTTTAAACTTTTGATTTGCTGTTCCGCCGGGACGGAATATACGGATTATGTAAATAAAATGGTGGAGGTGGAAACACAGGCCACCCTCCGCTTTATATCTACCGTGCGCAGCGCGGGGCAACAGGTCCGCGATGTGGAGGAGCAGCTGATTCACATTCTGGCAAATGCGCTTTTTTCAGGCATGTTTGAAGTAGTTGCCCATGATATGCCCAAGGAGAAGGCCAGAGTTTATATCGACAGTCTGAGGGATTTTTATACGGCGGGCTGGTTTCAAATTCTGGGACTTTGAGCTGCTCAAATTTTTTTTGGCAGACAGTTAGAGCAATCTAACTTGGCCGTAAAGCCAATTACGGTTGAAACCTTCGCCTTCAGACCATAGTTATTGATTTATTTAAATAACATATTTAATTTTATTGACATGAGGAGGTTTAATATGGATAAACCAGAACCCAAGAAGAAAAGCGGTTTTGCGCGGCTGGCGGAGTTTGCCGGTCCTCACAAGGGAAATTATATTGCTTCGGTAGTCCTGGCCGTCCTGGGGGTTGCCTGCAGTATGGTCCCGTATTTTGCAATATCCAGGATGATAATCCGGCTCATAGACGGAGAGCGGGATTTCTCCTACTATGCTGTGTGGTGCGGCGTGGCGGCGCTGGGCTTTGTCGGCAAGAGCCTGCTTCACAGTATTTCCACCACACTTTCCCATAGGGCGACTTTTGCCGTCATTTCGGAGGTGAGGCGGCGCATTGCGTCAAAGCTGACCAGGGTGCCAATGGGATATATACTGGATACCCCGTCCGGCAAAATCAAGAATACTGTAGTGGAAAAGGTGGACAGTATTGAGCCAACCCTTGCCCATGTGCTTCCTGAAATGACATCCAACCTGCTGATCCCGCTGGCCATTATTATTTACCTGTTTGCGCTGGATTGGCGCATGGCGCTGGTTTCCCTGATCACACTTCCAGTGGGCGCCGCATGCTACATGGGGATGATGAAGGACTATGAGAAAAAGTTCGGGGAATATGTGGGCGTGAGCAAGCACATGAATGCCACGGCGGTGGAATACGTGGGAGGTATTGAAGTCATCAAGGCCTTCGGACAATCGGCCACATCCTACAAGAAATTTTCCGATGCCGTAAAGGCCAACGCCAATTACGGCCTGGACTGGATGCGCCAGTGCCAGATATACTTCGCCATGGGGATAGGCATCTGGCCTGCGGTCCTCATAGGAGTGCTTCCCATCGGCTGTATTTTTTACATGAACGGCAGCCTGCCTGCCACAACTTTTATCACTGTCATGATACTGGCGCTGGGAATTATGGCGCCGCTGCTCGCAGCCATGTACTATACCGATGACATTGCCAAAATAGGCACTATTATGGACGACATCGGCGTAGTCCTGGACGAACCTGAACAGATCCGTCCGGAGGCCGGGGCTTCGCTCAGGGGTACGGATATTGCCCTTGAAAATGTCTTCTTCGGATACGGAGACACCGAAATTCTCCACGGCGTGGACCTGAATATTCCGGCAGGCTCCATAACAGCTCTTGTGGGCCCTTCGGGAGGAGGCAAAAGCACCATCGCAAAACTCATAGCTTCCTTCTGGGATGTGACGGGCGGTTCTGTTTCCATAGGGGGAGTGGACGTAAAAAACATCCCTTCCGCACAGTTGATGGATATGATCGCTTATGTGGCCCAGGACAACTATCTCTTTGATTTATCGGTACTGGAAAATCTCCGGATGGGACGTCCTTCAGCTACTGACGATGAAGTAAAGGCCGCTGCAAAAGCTTCCGGCTGCCATGATTTTATCATGGGATTGGAACGCGGCTACAACACCATGGTAGGCGGCGCAGGAGGCCATCTTTCGGGAGGTGAGCGCCAGCGCATTTCCATAGCGCGGGCCATGCTGAAAAATGCTCCGGTCATCATTCTGGATGAAGCCACGGCTTATACGGATCCGGAGAATGAAGCGGTGATACAGGAAGCGGTGGCAAAGCTGGTGGAGGGCAAGACGCTCATCGTAATAGCCCACAGGCTGTCGACCATTATAAACTCAGACAAGATCGCGGTTATTGAGCGGGGCAGGGTGGCAGCCTGCGGAAAGCATGGAGAATTGCTGGAGAGCTGCACGCTTTACCGGGATATGTGGCAGGCTCATATCAGCGCCAGAGACGCGGCTTAAGGAGGAGAATTTCATGTTGGGAATAATTCGCAAATTTTTTGCCTTTGCAGGTACACGCAAGGGCAAACTGAAAAAGGGCATTGTATTGGCCCTGATAAATTCGGTTTTTCAGGCACTTCAGATCATGGCGCTTTTCGTGGTTCTGAGAGATATTGTGGAGTCGCGGGTAAGCGCCGCAACCGCCTGGAGTTCTTTCGGCATTATGCTGGTGAGCATGGTCGGCTGCATTATGACAAAAAACAAATCTACAATGGCGGAAACCGAGGGCAGCTTTTACATGTGCGCCGACAAGCGGACGGAAATCGGAGACCGCATGAAGTACATGCCCATGGGATATTTCAATGACAACAGCCTGGGCGCCATAACGGCAACCGTCACATCTACCATGGAGGATATTCAGGATGTGGCTCCCCGCGTTATGGACAAAACTATCCATGGCTATATCCATGCCGCCGTTATTACACTGATGCTGGTTTTTTTCGACTGGAGGATCGGGCTTGTGGTTGTGGCGGGAATACTGCTCTTTATAGGGGTCAATACCCTGATGCAGAAGAAGTCCCGTAAAATCTCCCCGGCCAGAGTGGAAGCCCAGACCGGCCTTGTTGGAGCCGTACTGGAATATGTGCAGGGCATGAGCGTGGTGCGGGCCTTTAACCTGGCCGCTGATGCCAATAAGACCATAGACAGGGCCATAAACGAATGTGAGAAGCAGAATGTGGGACTGGAGATAGCCTTTATTCCCTTTATGTTTTTACAGACTCTCATACTCAAATTGATGAGTGTTTTGCTGGCCATTGTCTCTATCGGGCTATACCTGGCGGGAACCATGGAGCTTTCCATATGCCTGCTTATGCTGATTTCCTCTTTTATAATTTACAGCCAGCTGGAGACGGCGGGCAGTATGTCCGCACTGCTGCGTGTCATCGACCTGTCCATTGACCGTGTGGAGGAAATACACCGCACTCCTGTCATGGACGAAAAAGGAAGGGACGCCTCCCCTGAGGAATGCAGCATTGTAGGCAGTAATGTGAGCTTCTCCTATGGGGACCGCAAAATCATAGACAATGTGAGCTTTTCAATTCCGGCAGGCACCACCACGGCTATTATCGGGCCTTCCGGCGGCGGGAAAACAACGCTGTGCAATCTCATTGCCCGTTTCTGGGATGTGGATGCCGGGAGCATCACGCTTGGGGGCAGGGATGTGAGGGATTATACCCTGGACAGCCTGCTTGCCAATTTCAGTATGGTGTTTCAGAATGTATATCTCTTCAATGACACCATTGCCAACAATATCAAATTTGGCAAGCCCGGCGCCACTGTTGAGGAAATCCGCCAGGCGGCGCGTAAAGCCTGCTGTGATGATTTCATCATGGCTATGCCGGAGGGCTATGACACTATAGTGGGCGAAAGCGGAGCCACCATCTCCGGTGGTGAAAAACAGCGCATTTCTATTGCAAGGGCGATTCTAAAGGACGCGCCGGTTATTATTCTGGACGAGGCCACCGCCAACGTGGACCCGGAAAACGAAAGCCGTCTGCAGGCGGCCATAGCGGAGCTTACCCGCAGCAAAACCGTCATCATGATCGCCCACCGGCTGAAAACAGTGCGCCACGCACACCAGATACTGGTGCTTGACGGCGGGAAAATAGTACAGAGGGGAAATCATGACCAGTTGATGGCCCAGGGCGGACTGTATGCGGAATTCATCGGAATGAGGGAAAGGTCTGTGGGGTGGAAGCTGGACGGAGCCGTAGGAGTGCCGGGCGGCGTGGGAACAGCAAGTTGATTTATATTGCAGACAGGGGGATTTTTTATGAGCGATACAATAATTGATGAAAAAGAAAAGCAAAAGCACTTTATACTGACCGGCAATCTCTGGCGGGTCATGGCGGACCTGTCCTGGCCTGCCATTGTGGCAATGGTGCTGTATGGCATGAATTCAGTGCTGGATGCGTTCTTCGTAGGCCGGTTTGTGGGAGAAGCGGCCCTGGCAGGCGTTTCGGTGGCATATCCGCTGTCTCAGATCAGCGTGGCCTTCGGCTCTCTGGTAGGGGTCGGCGCAGGCTCCGTATTGAGCATCGCCATCGGCGCAAAGGATTCAAAGACGCAGGAGCGGCTGCTGGGAAACGTCAATTTGCTTTCAATAGCAGTAACTGTAGTTTATATGGTTCTGGCACTGCTGTTTTCGACGCAGCTGATCGCCATGATGGGAGGAAAGGGTGAGACACTGGCACTGGGCGACCAGTATTTCCGGATCACGGTTTACGGAGCATTTTTCTGGGTTTACGGGCTGGCAGGGAACATGATCATCCGCGCCGAGGGCAGGATGAAAACGGCTGCTGTCATGATGGGAATAGGCCTGGCAGTGGATGCGGCCTTTAAATACCTGTTTATAGTGGTATTCGGATGGGGAATTGAAGGCGCCGCATGGGCAACCAATATCGGAATGCTGGTCTATACTCTTGTGAGCTGGATCTATTTCGGAAGAGGCTGGTCAACATTCCGTTCCAGACTGGTTTCCGTGAGCTGGAACAGGGAGATCGGGACCTCGATTCTAAGGCTTGGCATGTCGTCGCTGATTATGAGTGTTATGAGTCTGGTGCAGGCGGTATTTGTTTTCAATGCGCTGTCAAAATACGGCACCACGGCCGATGTGGCTTTTTACGGCGTGGTATACAGGATATTCACCTTCCTTCTGACCCCGATTTTTGGCCTGATGCGCGCTTTACAGCCGGTGATTGGCATTAATTACGGCGCGGAGAAATACAGCCGGGTCATAAGCTCCTACAAGATTTTTGCCGTGACGGCCATGGTACTGACGCTGCCGTTCTGGCTCCTGTCCATAGCGATACCCGGTCAGGTCCTGGGGCTTATGATGAAGGACGTGGTGTTTACCGGAGCCGAACTGCTGTATTTCAGAGTGTACATGGCGATTTTACCCGTATTGTCCTTTATCTTCATGGCCATGACGCTGTTCCCTTCCATTGACAAGGGGAAGCCCGCGGCCCTTATAGGTATTGCCAGGCAGCTGGTGTTTTATGTTCCGGTGATGCTTCTGCTGCCCAAAGCAGTGGGCGTTGCAGGGATATATTATGGCTCCTTTGCCATTGACGCGGTAATAGTGATCTGGACCATGTTCATGGTGCGCAGGGAGTTCACCGGCATGCGGCAAAGAAATAAGCGTATGGCTTTTGAAGGTGTTGCAAAATAAATATATTCAATGTATGTGAAATTACATTTTAACCGGTCCTCGTGCAGTAACCTGCAGCCAATGTGCAGCACAAGGTACACCGTACATCAATAGCTTCGACTTAGTGTAGGATTTGAATTAGCTGTAATGGCTCATCCTTGATATTTTAGCTGTAGCTTACATTCGCCATCCTGGCTCATAGTTCGCTAAAACAGACCTCCTGTCTGTTTTACAGCTAAAATACCAATACTTCGCCAACAGCTAAAATCAAATCCTGCAATGCGCTCACAAAGTCAATTACGGTTGAAACCTTCTTCAATATGCGAAGGTTTCAACGCTTGGGATTAAAAGTTATCTGTTTCAGAAGACATTAGTCTCAATCCCAAGCTATCGGTTTTCTACCGATAGTAATTGACTATTTGATGCACGACATACCTTGCCGTGCTCCCCATTGAATAAGTAATACTTGCGGACCAGTAAAAAGAATTCCTCACATAGTATTGAATATACCTTATTTTTCAACGCCAAATAAAGCAGGCTGGTGTAAAATATAATGTAGTATAAATACGGAGGCGGTAGTTTGAAGGAAGCTTTTTGGTCGTACGATCATATTCTCATATCCAAAGGTTATCATGATCCTGCGCCCCACAGACATTTTGCCAAACATATGATTTTCAGCATTGACAGGGAATTTGAATGCATGATTGGGGATACGGTTTTTTTATGCAAAGGGGTCTGCATTGATGCCAATGTGCTGCATACCGTAAATTGTCAAAGTGGCGATATGCTGGTATTTCTTTTTGATGAGACAGGTAAAATGGCCGGGGAGCTGGATAAAAAGTATTTAAAGGGAGAGCCCTTTTGCATAACAGACGATGAACTGTCTTCAAAGGTATGCGAGGAGTGGAAGGGCAGGCACTGTGATGCCGGAAAGCTGGATGAGGCGATATTATCCGCCTGCGGTATAAGAAATGATATCCCTGAAAAATATGACGGCCGGGTATGCCGGATTTTAATGCAGATTTCTGAAATGGAAGGCATACACGAGGACACATTTAATGTGCTTTGCGATTCAGTTTACCTTTCCAGGAGCAGGGTATCCCATTTGTTCAAAAAACAGGTGGGCATTCCGCTTGGAAATTACCTGGTATTTGAAAAAATGCGAAAGGCCTACACCTATATCGCTTCCGGAGATAATATAACCACAGCCTGTATCCGTGCCGGTTTCAGCAGCTCATCCCACTTTTCAAATGTTTGCAAAAAAATGTTCGGCCTCAATTTTACGGATTTTAGTAAAACAACCGTGTCAAAGGAGATAATATAGCACATTTTTGCAAGTATTTTAATTTCCTCAGGGGTATTATTGATTAAAATAATACATGATGGAGGAAATGAACTTGAAAGATAGAGGCATTGAATTTAAAACCGGTTCATATGAGCTGAACTCCCAATCCAATTTTAATTTTCAGCTGAACCGCACGGTTATGTGGGATGGCGGAGATCTGGAGGACATTAAAAGGATCGCCGGCGAGATAAGGGACAGCGCATCCTGGAAACGGGAACTGACGGCTATTGGAGATAAGCCGATTTCAGAGCAAAGAGTCAAGGAAGCCATTGCGTATTACCGCATGAGCGAGTTTTTTATGTATGACGGCGACCCGGATAAGGAAAAGTATTACAGGCTTGCCACCCGGTTGTTTTATGAGTATTACAAGGATTATTTTGAAGACGGTACGGTTGTCCGCTGCCAGGTACCCTTCGAAGGTATTGTGCTGCCTGTGATGTACGCAAAGGCAAAGGGAAGGAAAAAGGACACGGTCCTTCTGCACGGAGGGAATGACTCGTATTTTGAAGAATTTTTCCACCCGATGCTTTACCTGGCCGAAAACGGCTTTGATGTCTATCTTTTTGAAGGCCCAGGCCAGGGCGGCGTTATGAGAATACAGGGGAAGCATTTCACTTATGAATGGGAAAAGCCGGTGAAAGCGATCCTGGACTTTTTCGGGCTGGAGGATGTTACCATTATCGGCGCATCTCTCGGGGGTATGCTGGCGCCTCGTGCTGCGGCATTTGAAAAGAGGGTCCGGCGTGTGATCGCCTGGTCCGTGTTCACAAATTTCAGAGATATTCTTATTTCGACACAGCCTCCAAAATTGCAGAAGCTGCTTAAAATTTTATTTAAACTGAGATTTGCATTCATAGTAAATTCTGCTTTGAACCGAAAGCTGAAAAAAGGGGATGAATTGGTCAAATGGGGCTTGCTGCATGGCATGTACGCCTATGAGGCCAAAACGCCCTATGAATACTTTAATAAAATGAATAAGTATCAAATGCTGGACATCGCTCCGCTTATAGAGCAGGATGTGCTGGTTATGGGCGCAAACAGGGACCATTTTATTGATTACCGCATTGTGGGAGAGGAAATAAAGGCACTGAAAAACGTGAAGTCTCTTACCGTACGTATTTTTACGGATAAAGAAAATGCCGGAGCCCATTGTAATGTGGGCAATGCCAAACTGGCCTTTGACACAATGATGAGCTGGATTGAAGGTGTGAAAGGCAGAGCTTAAGCATGGCCTGGAGACTTTGAAGCAAATTGTAGCCAATGTGTTCCGGCTTGGGACTATTAAATCAAATGATGATACGTCTTTAAAACCCGCCCCGGGAGATGGACTCTATAAGGGTTTTCTACCCGTTACTGTTGTCAGGCAAGGGGGATCTGCGCTGGTTCAGTTCCTTAAGAATGTCAGGATAAGCTTTATCCAGCTTGTACATCCATAGGAGGATGAGGTTTATGATACCTATCCCAATGGGAATATAAATATTTAAGGCCAATATCATTGTGGTTGCCGAATGAGACTGGGCTGCCGCGCCGCCTATATATCCTCCGAATTGGAGCAGCCAGCCGAGCATGGCGGTTCCCAGACCTGTACCAACCTTTATTCCAAAACTGGCGGCACTGTTAACCAGGCCTTCTGTCCGGATCCCGGATTTCCATTCGCCATATTCAACAGTATCATTGTTTTGTTGCGATCATATGCCGTTATGCGGCGGATCTGGGTGCGGATGATGAACGCTGCTACGCACTGAGCGATTATTATATAAATGAAATAGAGAACCGGGTGGATATCAATAACTGGAGGGATATGATTTCGGAAGTATCCAGGCATTACGTGGAACTGGTGCGCATGGGAAGGGAAAAGATATACAGCCTTCCGGTAAGAAAAGCCATCCGTTATATCCAGCAGCATTTATATGAGACCTGCCGGCTGCAGGATGTTGCTTCCGCGGTTAAAATTCATCCAAACTATCTTTCTTCCCTGTTTAAAAAGGAAATAGGAGTTTCACTTACGCATTATGTCAGGGACAGAAAAATAAACGAAGCAAAGAGCATGTTCCGCGAAGAGGATTATTCGGAGTCCGAAATAGCGGAAATGTTGGGCTTCCGCAGTTTATCCTATTTTTCAAAGGTATTCCGGCAGGTAAATTCCTGCAGCCCGAGAGAATTTACGCAGGGTGACAAATCGGACTGGGTGTAGTCAAAGAACCATTTAACTAAAATATAGAATAATATAACAGGACATATTTAATACGGTATTTTTAATCCTACAATCTTGACACTGTAAAGATCATGAGGTATAATCTTTACAGTGTCAAGATTGCGGGAGGGGAAAGAATGAAGCAAATAAAGGAAACACCATATCATCACGGAAATTTGAGAAACCAGTTGATTGAAGCAGGTATTGAACTGATTAATGAAGAAGGCCTGAAGGGGTTTTCACTGCGAAAGGCGGCCATGAGGTGCGGCGTCAGCCATACTGCGCCTTATAGCCATTTCAGGGACAAGGACGAACTGATTTCCGCCATTGGAGAACATATAACCGGGCAGTTTATGGACAAGCTGCATAACGCTATAAAAGGCAGTGAAGACAGCCCGGTTGCAGTTTTGTACCTGGGAAGGGCATATATTGACTTTTTTATTGAAAATCCACAGTATTATCAATTCCTTTTCTATCATTCGGGCCTGACTATTGACCTGGATAATGAAAATCCCACCGATTATGCTCCGTTTGCCATATTCAGGACAGCTGCATACAAACTTTTCACCGCAAGGAATGTGCCCCGGGAGGATTTCTCATAAAATCTCATATCCCTGTGGTCGGTGGTACACGGTATTGCCTCGCTGCTTACCAACAACGGCATCAAATATTCCGGCGACTGGAGCAAAATATTTACAGGCTTTATAAAGGACAAGGAGGAATTAGTTTGAAAGAAAAAGCACTTTCAAACTAATGGCCTCCGGCGGAATACAGGCGCCGCCAAAATTTCCGCACAAAAAGCGCGTGCGGAATGGCGATGCGCAAAGTACCATTCACGCCTTATCCGGCTCACGGTAAGTGCGTGGATTAATATCATTAAATTTTTGTGAGCCAGAAAGGCTAATGGTACTTTTTATGAAAATTATAATCCATGACTTGGATGGGCGGGAAGCTGAATTACCGGGCAGGGATCAGGACGGAAGCACCGTCGTAATATCCGACAACGGCGGGATCCGCAAATGTATCGGCTGCTTTGGCTGCTGGATAAAGACGCCTGGTAAGTGCGTATTGAAGGACGGCTATGAAAATATGGGGGAATTGCTGGCAGGCTGTGACAGGCTTGTTGTGGTCAGCCGGTGTGTTTACGGAAGTTACAGCCCTTTTGTAGTGAACGTATTGAACAGGAGCATATCCTACCTGCTGCCCTATTTTTCCACAAAAAATGGAGAAACCCATCACAGGAACCGTTATGACAATAAGTTCTCACTGTCGGTGCATTTTTACGGAGAGGACATAACAGAAACCGAAAAGGAAACCGCAAGGAAGCTGGTGGCGGCCAACAGCGTAAATCTGTATTCCATAGACAACAAGGTATATTTTTATAACAGTGTGCAAGCTGCTGTAAAGGAGGCGTTGAAATGAAAATCGCTATGATAAACGGGAGCCCCAGACAGGGGAAAAGCAATTCTGCAATTCTGCTGCGGGCTATTGAACCCCTGGTAAGCCAGGGAAATGAGATATCACACTATAATATCAGCAGGGAGCCGCTTGCCGGCGGGCAATACGGTGAACTCTGCCATATGGATGTTCTGGTATTTGCATTCCCGCTGTATGTGGACGCCTTACCCTCCCATTTTTTCAAAATGCTCGTTGATCTTGAAGGTTACATGAAAGCTGAACGCAAAAAGGACATTTATGTCTGTGCCCTTATAAACAACGGATTTTACGAGGGAAAACAATGCCATATTGCTTTTGAAATATTGCAGAACTGGTGCTCCCGTTCGGGTCTTATCTTCGGACAGGGGATCGGCCAGGGTGCGGGTGAAATGCTTGATTTTACGGAAAAGGTCCCATTGGGACACGGCCCTCTGAAAAATCTGGGCATTGCCATGAAAAGTGTGGCAGACAATATAAAGTCAGGCGGCACGGGTGATCCCATAATGATAAGTCCCAACTTTCCGCGTTTTGCCTGGAAATTTTCCGCTACTCATGCATTCTGGAATGCCATGGCGAAAAAGAACGGGCTGAAAAAGAAGGATATCCTGAAAAAATCACTTTAAACCGGTTGTCCCGTTTCACAGGGGCAGCCGGCCTCTTTTTATGTGATATCACCTGCCGGAAAAAACGTGTTTTTATCGCCATCCCATGAATAATCTACGGAGCATAGATTGTTTATTTATTGCAATAGGATTATGCTGACTATGAGGTGGGAAAAATGGATAGAAGAAAACAGCTCCAGATGGAATATAAGCACAGGAAAACAGAAATGGGAATTATTTCTTTCCGCTGTATTCCGACCGGAGAGAGCTTTATAGGTTTTTCACAGGACACGAAGGCAAATATCAACAGCAATAGTTTCAAGCTTGGGGCAAACCTGCACCGCAATTCCCAATTGCAGAAACTGTGGAATCAATACGGAAGCTCCGCCTTTGAAATCGGTGTCCTGGAAGTTTTGCCATATGATGAAAAGGATCCGGAAAAAGAAGATTACACCGCGGAGCTGGAAGAACTGTACGGCCGCTATCTTGAAAATACCGGCGGGGCGAGGAGGATATAGGCTGAAGATGGATTGTGCGAAAGTGGGAAAACTGATACTGCAGCTGCGGAAAGAACAGGGCCTTACACAGAGAGCCGTGGCTGATGCGCTGAATATAAGCAATAAAACCGTTTCAAAGTGGGAACGCGGCCTGGGCTGCCCGGATGTCTCTATTCTGACGGCGCTGTCCGGCGTTTTGGGGGCGGATGTCCAAAAAATGCTGGAAGGGGAGCTTGACCCCAATAAGCCGGATAATGGGAATATCAGCAGAATACGTTTTTATGTATGCCCGGCTTGCGGAAATGTGCTGACCGCCGCAAATAAAGCCTCTGTCTCCTGCTGCGGCAGAAAGCTGGAGCCTCTGACGCCGGAAAAGGATATGGAAAATCACCGCATGGCCATAGAGGAAATGGATATTTACAATTATGTAACCATGGACCATGAAATGAAAAAATCACATTTTATAAAATTTATAGCTTACGTGGGGGCCGATATGTTTTTGCTGAAACGGCTTTACCCGGAACAGAGCTCAAATGTCAGTATTCCGGAGCTGCCGCGGGGCGGCAGGCTTTACGGCTATTGCAGCCGGCATGGGCTGTGGGTGCAGTCAGTGCCCCGCAAAAGATGAGACAGGGCAACCTCGGCGGTCAAATAGTTCATAGTCTGCAATGAGGACGGAAACAGCTCAGAACTTGAAAATAAATTAAAAAACCATCTGTTGAAATATCCAACAGATGGTTTGATTTTGTACTGAGCTGAAAATAATAGTAATCAGCCGTTAACATTATAGTGTTCGGCTATTTTATTAGTTGCAGTGGCCAATTTGTGTACATAGATATACGGTCCGACCACAATAAAAGCGCCAAGCACGCTCCACAGCCAGAAGTCTGCTGACTTCAGCTGATAGGGTATGTTTCTTCTCTGGAGTTCATTGCCGATACGGCCGGCAATCTTATGATGCCATACCAGGTATCCTATGCCTAATGTAACAGGTCCGACTAAAAATGCAAGCAGGCAGTAGTGCATTGTCTTCCTTCCATCGTAACGGCTTGCTGCGATGTTGATAGTGTTTGAGACTGAGGAGTAGAAAACTATTGCATAGATCCCCAATGTTACTATACTCAAAAGGATAAATTTGAGTAAACTGCGGTTGGTTTTCAGCTGTCCTACCGGTGCGGCGGAACCCTGGTAACCAGTTTGTTGATACTGTGTTTCTGTCATACTTGTAACCCCCTATTTAATTTTCAGATGGTATCTTTCTACCATCACCCGCAACAATTATATGTGATTTGTATATATATGTCAATTCAAATTATTGCGTAATATTACAAATTAATGCACAACTCGATACTTTTCTCCATGAAATTGCTATTTTTATAAAGTTTTGCAAGTCCATTACCATGGACCGAAGGCCTTAGCCGCAATTGGCTTTATAAAGAACATGAGTTGGCTTGACAAAATAACAGAAAATATGCAAACTGTCAACCGGAAGAAAAAAATACCCTGGTTCCGGTCGTAAATAGATTTTAATCGGCCGTATATGTTAACATTGTTTTAGTGAGAGAGGCAGATTCAGCATGAATGTGTAAGACATGGACCGGTATAATAAAATTTTTAACGGAGGGCGATGGGAAAATGGCAAACTATGATACTGTGATTTTTGATATGGACGGAACAACACTGAATACTCTGGAAGACCTTGCGGACAGCGTAAATTACGCATTGGGCAAATATGGATATCCTGAAAGGCCCGTGGAGGACATCCGGCGTTTTGTGGGGAACGGTGTGACAAGGCTCATGGAGCTTTCTGTCCCGGGAGGGCTGGATAATCCGCAATTTGAAAACTGTTTCCGGGATTTTAAAAATTATTATGAGCTCAACATTCAGAATAAGACCGCGCCCTACAAGGGAATACCCGGGCTATTAAAGGCATTGCACGAAAAAGGTTACAAGCTTGCCATCGTATCCAACAAATTGGACGGTGCGGTCAAGCAATTGACAGAGAAAAATTTTGGAGAATACATCCGGATTGCCGTTGGCGAAACCGTGAATGTGAGGAGAAAACCGGCTCCAGACAGTGTGTACAGGGCGCTGGAAGAACTGGGGTCGCTGAGAGAAAAAGCGGTGTACGTGGGCGATTCCGAGGTGGATGTGCAGACCGCCAAAAATGCGGGTTTGATCTGCGTGGGAGTCACCTGGGGCTTCCGGGACAGGGCGGTGCTGGAAGCGGAAGGGGCGGATTTCATCATCGACCGCCCGGAGGAGCTTTTAGGCGTACTCGGATGATATATACCGCGCCGGTAAAAACTAACCGGCCCATTCAGTACGGACCGGTTAGACCGGAATTTCACACATATTAGATTTGCTATTATGCGACAAGACATTTTACTTATACAATCAATTTATATCCGCGCCCAGCGGACCGGTAAGTTCATTCAGAAAAAACAGCTTTCCGGGCAGCGTGGGGATGAAGGAAGAGGTCACCCACGGATCCGGGCCGTAGCGCAGGGTCATGCGGAAGCTCATGCCCTGCCATTGCATACCCCGCTGAAAAACTCCGTCGGCTCCGCCAATGACATAGTCCGCACCGAACATAATACCCGGGCCGATGGTGTTCGCAGTACAGGGGACTGCCGTAGTACGGCTTTTGAAGCTGGTTATGGCGTTTTGCTCAATAGTCAGAGGGTGAAGCTTTGCGCCCAATCTATAAGGCTGTTTCAGCCACTCTGCAGTACTGCCGTATTCAGCTGCAAATTGCGGCTCCCAGAAGGCGATGTGGCACATGCGGCCGATACCGAATACCAGCATCAGTTCCGCCCCTTCGCTGCGGAGTTTTTCAAGCCTTTCAGGATAGAGAGGGAGATTTTGACGCGTGGCAAAATTGCGCTGGTTTTCCGGAACCGTATTTTCACCAAGAGGATTGTAAAAAGCCTGCTCGACCGCATATTTAAAGGAGGCGGAGCTGGTGTCCGGCAGGGTGTTTCCATCCGCGTCCGCCCATTCATCCATGCTGAAACAATGGACATGATCACATCTGACACCCCAGGCGTTTAAAAAATAGGTGGTCCACTTATACATACCCATGGGGCCTGCAGGGAGGATAAGGGATATTTTTCTGCCGGCCTCCTTCGCCTGCCTTATTTTCAGAGCGATCTCATGGCCCATTACAGTGTCGAATTCCGGTATGGAAGCACAGCTGACAGGTTTGAAATCCTTATTCCAGTAGGGCGGTGGAGTTAATAATTCCCCGGCGGACAAAGCGCAGCAGGCATCGATTTTTGCCATATCCCATCCTGCGGGGTAGAAGCCGTCCAGCAGAGAACCGTTTACGGTAGATAAGAAATCCATGGCGCTCCTTTCGTTTGCGTGATTTCCGCAATATTTATTTTATTTGCTTAAAAGCCTGTTCCAAACCGATGGAAAATGCCCCGTAAAGCGCGGCATCGGCACCTAAAGAAGACGTTATCACTGTGGGTGGATTGGACATGGACTCGGAGAGTACTTCCCTGAGCGGTTTGAAAAAATAATTATGTAATTTGATAATCTCGCCCCCTATGATCACGAGGGAAATATCAAGTGTGGTGACAATATTTAAAAGCACATAGGCGAATATTTCGCCGCAATTGCGTATAATATCCGAAACATAGCTGTCGCTATCCAGCACTTTCAGGATATTTTCCACGCTCACGTTGTTTTTGTTTCCGTGGGTTATGGAGAAAAACATATCATTGGGATGAGCCGGCAATTGATCGGCCACACGGGATAAAATGGAGCTCATGGAAAGCAGCGATTCGGCTGATATGATATTGCGTTTGCCCGTATCGTTTCCGAGGATGACATTGTATCCGATCTCACCGGCGGAACCGGTCTCTCCCTGATAAAGACGGTTTTTTATAATAATCCCGGCTTTAAGCCCAGCGTCTCCGCGCACAAAAATAAAGTTGCGGTATCCGCGTCCCAGGCCGTGCTCTTTCTCTCCCACGGCGGATAGGTTAATATCGTTAAGAACCACTACCTCAGTATTGAACCTGTTGCCGAATATGGTTTTAAGAGGCAACATATACCATTTTGCCGACGGGGCAAACATTTTTATGGAGCCGGTTTCGGGGTCGACTACGCCGGGATTGCCAATGATGATATTGAGCAGTTTTCCTCTATTGGACGACAAAGCGGAAATGAGCCCTTCTGTCTCCTGCATAATATTTTCGATAATCTGCTCGGCAGTGTTTTCGGCATTAAATCCGATAATCTTGTGGGCTATCCGCTGGCTGGAAAAGTTAAATATTCCTATGCTTGCCGAATTAACTCTGCCAAGGTCCACGCAGACAATATAACCGTAATCGGGATTGAGTCCCACAAGCTTTGGATGCCTGCCGGTTACCACAACATTATTAATATATTCCTGTAAAACACCTGACTCAATCATTTCATCAATATAACGAGTAGCATTTGGTATACTTTGCGCACTGAGCCTGGCAATGTCCTTAATTGCAATAAGATTATACTGTTTTATGATTTCCAAGAGTCTCAATTTTAAATTTGTGTGCATATTCATTACACGCCGCCTGTTAATTTGATTAGTAAATTTAAGCATATAATAGCATATATTGCTATAAATATAAAGTTAGGGTTAAATAGTGCAGTACTAGGGAAGCAACCGGTAAGGGACCATTCTGGGCCAGTTATGGCTTGGACGGAATCCCTCGGCATATGCCGCCCCGCATTGAAAGCCTCTGAATTTCGAGCATGTTTCCACAAAATCCAGAAAATCTATATGATCGTGCTCCTTCATCCATCTGATCTGGCTTTCATGGCAGGAGAGCGCTTCCAGCTTCAGGTCGATGGTCCCGGAAATATCCACATATTCTGTCGGTTCAAAGCCGATCCCTGCAAGTGTGTCCATGTAAAACATGGGTGCGATGGAATCGAAATACGGGAGCCTGGTCCTCCTGTGGGGAGCAGTTGCGGAAAAGCTTGCACTGAATGCAAATTCACTTGTCTGCATATGGTCCCTCATGTAATCCTGCGTGTTATGCGTAATTATTATGTCGGGTTTTGCATAACGGATAATGTCAATAAGGGAATCCTGAGCGTTTTCATCAAAGTTGTCAACAACAAAATCATCCACGTCCATGGTCAGGCTTTCAGCTCCCAGTATGCTTGCAGCTTTTTGAGCCTCTCTGCGGCGGATTTCCTTTAAATCCTCCGGTTCTATTACCTTGTGCCCCATACTGCCGTTGGCGATGTGGCACATAAAAACCTTGTCGCCGTTTCTGGCATATTTGGCCAATGTCCCGCCGCAGGCAATTTCCAGGTCGTCCGGATGACAACCGATTGCAAGGACATTCATTCTATCACCTCTTAGTTTTTAAATAATGTTTAAAAATATAGCGGGTTTTAATTTGAAATAATTATATCTGTTAATTACCATTATGTCAATAGAACAGAAGAAGAACAAATGACGGATACCTTCGAAATCCTTAAAAATCGACACGTTGGTATGAATTTTTTATATTATACGGATATAATTTGTTCAATAAATAATATTTAAAAATACAAAATAGTTTTTAAATAAATTTTAAAAATAGTTTGACAAAGATTCAGCACTGGTTTAAAATGAGTTTAATAAATAATTATCATTCGAATGATGAGTTATCAAAAATCTTTCAACGCAGAAAAATTTTCTACTGCATTAAATTCCGTTAACTACAATGACGTACAAAACCGGAAACATTACACCAAAGAAAAGAAGTAATGAAATAGAGGCTTCATTGGCGATGTCGATGATAAATGGTCCTTTCTGGCAGGATTAAAGTTATTGGTTAGACTGAAATTTGTTTTTTGGCAAGTCCGGGTTGTATTCGGACTCTGCAAAAATAAATTGAAGTATATTAAATGAAGAAACGGAAGGAGTAAAGAAATGAAAAGGTTGCTAATTTTATTGCTTATTGTCGCATTTGCATTCAATATGAGCGCGTGCGGCTCCAGTGGAAGCTCGGCTTCATCCGGAGATACGGGAGGAACTGCTGTGTCAACCGCTGGAAATACTTCTGCGGCAGCTTCGGGACTCGCGGATGCAAAGGATTTTGCGTCCTGGTGCAAGGCGGTCAAGGACACTTATGGAGGCACTGAAATAAGTCTTTCATTTGCAACGCATCCGGCTACCGACGCCATGCAGAAGCTGGCCGCCGATTATACGAAAGATACCGGGATCAAGGTCAAATGGGACGTTGTGGAAGAGACATATTTAAAAAACAAACAGCTTCTTGATTTTACGGGAAAAAGTAAAACTTATGATCTGTTGATGGTGGACGGATTCTGGCTTGCGGAATACGCGTCAAAGGGCGTTCTTTCACCCATGGATGATTACGTAAAGGACCCTGCCAAGACTCCTGAGTGGTTTCAGTACGAAGATATTGAACCGGCCTTCAGAACAGGTATTACCTCCTTTGAAAATGTGCTGTACGGAATGCCGTGTGCGGGTGAAACCCGTTTTGTAGCTTACCGCAAGGATATTTTCCAGAAGTACGGGAAAAATCCGCCCAAGACCATGGATGAATTGATGGAGCTTGCAAAGTTTTTCAATAAAAAGGAAGACGGCCTCTACGGTATTTCAATGCGCGGAGCCAGGGGCATACACTTTGCTTCCGGCTGGATGACGCTTATGTACTGCTTTGGCGGGCAATTCCTGGATGAAAAAACAAATACGTCTCTGATGACTGATCAAAAAACAATAGATTCTCTCCAATATTATGTTGATCTTCTTAAAAATGCACCGCCCGATGTTTCTACATATTCGCATGAAGAAGCCAAAGGAGCGTTCCTTGCAGGACATGCGGCCATGTGGGTGGACTCCACGGCTCTTGTTCCTCAGCTGCTGGACCCCAATGTATCCGCTGTAAGCGACAAGGTTGACTTTGTACAGATGCCCGAAGGCCCTGCAGGGAGATACGGCGCTCTTGCAGGCTGGTCCATAGCCCTTGCGGCCAATTCGGATAAAAAGGATGCCGCATATACCTTCCTCATATACATGCTCAGCAAGGATAAGGCAAAGGATTATATAAATAACGGCGGAACTGCAATGAGGGAATCCTTCCTTACAGATCCGGATGTAATAGCTGAAAATCCGAATAATTTCTATTTTCCAATGGTGGCGAAGGCTCTGGGAGATGCTCAGGCTCTGGTTGACAAAGGCATTCACTGGATACCTATGAGCACAAAACTTGGTCAGGGACTTGACCGCATAGGTGAATTCGGAAATATGGCGCTGACCGGTCAAATGACGGCAAAGGCTGCTTGCGAGGCTGCCGACAAGGAGCTCACAAAAATCCTCAACTCGGCAAACTGACCGGCATTTAATAGGGACATAAATGGACACAAAGGCTGGGCAATAATTCAACACATAATCCGTTCCGGGATCTGAGTTCCCGGAATGGATCATGTGAAAGAAAGCCTTTAAAATTTATTGGAGGGTCTATGCCTACACAAAAAGTAAAGGTTCACAGAATTAAAAACTATTTCAGACGAAATCCTCATATTCCGTATATAGCGCCGACTATTATTGTTTTAGGTGCTTTGGTTATAATTCCGACCATATTTTTATATTTCATAAGCCTGACGGACTACGAAATGGCGTCCGATTTCAGAAATATAAGGATCGTATGGTTTGAAAATTTTATACGCATATTTTCCGGAGAGGATATAGATTTTTACAACTCGGTTATTCTGAGTTTGAAATTTACCGTAATCGCAACATCGGTTGAGATGTTATTCGGATTTATTCTGGCTTATATGATGAACAGGGATTTCAAGGGCAAAGCCGTTGTTTTTTCCTGTATGATAATACCAATTACCATGACCCCGAGTATAGCTGCTTTGATATGGAAACTTTTGCTGAACACGGAATACGGTTTTATCAACTATATACTTAACCTGCTGGTTGGAGTGAAAATCACCTGGCTGGGGGAATCCCTGTCATTGATGTCGGTGATCATGGTAGATGTCTGGCAATGGACTCCGTTTGTGGCACTGATACTGTACTCGGGATTGCGTTCGTTGCCGCTGGAATCCTATGAGTCCGCTAAAATCGACGGCGCAAATTCCTTTCAGATTTTATTGAAAATAACGCTTCCTCTTTTGAAGCCTATAATAATGCTGGCGCTGCTGTTCAGGCTCATAGACTGTCTCAAGCTCTTTGACGTACCGTTTGTCCTCACACAGGGAGGACCCGGAAATAAAACGGAAACTCTCGGTATGCACATATACAGGCTCGGATTTGCCCAGACGGGCTGGATCGGACGTGCGGCCGCAACCTCAATCGTATTGCTGGTTGTTATAAGCATAATATCCACAGTATTGATCAAAAAAATGCGGAAGGAGGAGGTCAACTGATGTCAAAACCCAAAAAGGCAATCAAATCGGTTCTGTTTTATATTGTGATGGCAGCTATAAGTTTAGTGTGTATTTTCCCCTTTGTAATGATGGTGCAAATCAGCATAAAGCCGGCTATCTACACATATAATCCTTCCGTTTGGATTTTTACTCCCACTTTTGAGAATTTTAAAAAAATTATTGAGTTCAGAAATATCTTTAGCTATATGCTAAACAGCCTTGTCATAGTGGTGGTGACGACTATTATATCCCTGATTCTCGGCAGCTTTGCGGCATATGGTTTTGCAAGATTCAGTTTTAAAAGGCGTGAGAACCTGGCGTTTTTTATTTTAAGCCAGAGGATGCTGCCTCCCATTGCCGTAGTCATACCATTTTTTGTAATGGCAAGCCTGTTTTCGCTGCTGGACAGCAAGCTGATATTGATTATTGCATATATGCTTATCAATATCCCTTTTGTCATCTGGATGATGAGAAGCTTTTTTGAGGATATACCCATAAGTGTGGAGGAATCGGCCCGAGTGGAGGGCTGTTCGAACCTTCAGGTGCTGTACAGGATCGTCCTGCCCCTTTCATTGCCCGGATTGATTGCAACGGCCATTTTCTGTGTAATAAACTCCTGGAATGAATTTGTTTTTGCACTTTTTCTGACCAGCATGAATTCACGCACATTGCCCACGTCGGTCACGCTGTTTATGTCCGTCAACGGAGTCATGTGGGGAGAAATGGCCGCTGTGGGCCTGCTGGCTGCCACGCCTGTTATCGTATTTGCAATGATAGTGCAGAAAAATATGATAAGAGGGCTTACCTTTGGAGCAGTTAAAGAGTGAATAAGGTACAAATTGATTTCTTTGGAGGCTTATATGCTTAAATATTTTGATCTTACAGGAGAAGTTGCCGTGGTCACCGGCGCAAGCCAGGGCCTGGGGGAGCGGTTTGCCAAAGGGCTTGCGGAAGCCGGAGCCGACCTGTTTCTCATTGCCAGGAATGAAGATAATCTGAAGGCTGTTGCCGCGGATATAGAAAAGATGGGAAGAGAGTGCGGCTACTGCGCTGCCGACATAACTGACGAAGAAGCGGTAAATAAAGCCGTTGCCGGAGCCATGGCCAGATTCGGAAAGCTCGACATTCTCATAAACAATGCCGCCGCCTCCCGTGACAACCGCCCTCCTGAGGACACAACCGTGGAGTCCTTCAACAGGGTCATGAACACAAATGTGACAGGCGCATTTATCTGCGCCAGGGCGGTGGGCAAAGAGATGATAAAAAGGAGAAAGGGCAAAATAGTAAATATTGGCTCAATGTCCGCAATGATTATAAACAAGGGAGTTCACGGCGGTTCCTATGACATATCGAAATCCGCCGTATTGGGGCTGACCCGCGCGCTTGCAATGGAGTGGGTGGGCTACAACATAAACGTGAACTGCATTTGTCCCGGATATTTTCTGACGGAACCGAATATTGAATTTCTGAAAGAAAATCCGGAATTCGACAGCATATCCAAAAGTATGATCCCGGCGGGAAGATGGGGCAATATAGAGGAGCTGATCGGCGGAATAATTTTTTTGTCGTCCGGTTCCGCAAATTATATGAACGGATCCAGCGTCGTCATTGACGGCGGATATACGTCCTGGTAACCGTAATTGACTTTATGAACAGTTGGAGGTAACACTATGAGACTGGAAGGAAAAGTAGCCGCCATAACCGGAGCCGGAAGAGGGATCGGTCTGGCGGCGGCAAGGTTGTTTTCCGGAGAAGGGGCGGCGGTATACATTCTGGAGGTCAATGATGAAATAGGTCTGGCCGCCGAACGGTCCGTAAATGAACAGGGCGGGAAAGCCAAATTCATTAAGACCGATATAACAAAACCAGAAGATGTAATTGCCGCCTTCGCCCGGATTGACCGGGAACAGGGAGGCCTTGACATCCTCTATAACAATGCTTCTATCTTCCTGGGAAGAAAGGATACGAGGGTTTCAAATCTGGAGCCGGATATCTGGAAAAGGATCCTGGAGGTCAACCTGAACGGTTTGTTTTATTGCAGCAAATACGCCATCCCCCTGCTCAGGAAAAAAGGAGGAGGAAGTATAATAAACACCGGTTCAAGCTGCGGCGTCATCGGCGTTCCCGACTGCGACGCGTATACGGCCACGAAAGGGGCGACGATCTCTATTACCAGATCTATGGCAGTGGAATACGGCCCTGAAAAAATCCGGGTCAACTGTATAGCTCCCGCGGCTATTTTAACTGAAATGGTAAAGGAAAGCGATCTGGACAATCCTGATTTTGATGAAAAGTATTTTCTGCAAAAGGGGACCCCCTTAAGAAGGTGGGGATATCCCGAAGATATTGCAAATGCCGCGCTGTTTCTGGCCAGTGACGAATCCTGTTATATTAACGGCGCCACCATTGTTGCCGACGGGGGCATAACCATCAGCTGAAAGAGAGCATATCAGTGTAATATGGCCTTTGACAACTAAATCCTGTTGTTTTTAAAATAAGTTTAAAATCAAATGATGATTGATTTTAAGTAATTGATTTTAAGTTAAAACCGATTTACAAATTTTTAAATCCGAGGAGGAGCTTTTTATGGAAAAAATTAAAATGGCAATCGTTGGGGCAGGAACCTGGGGAGAAAATCATGCTCAGTTGTATAACAGCCATGAACATGCCCAGACAGTGGCAATATGCGATATGAACAAGGGCAGGGCCGAAGCTCTGGCGCAGAGGAATGGCATAAAGGAAGTCTACGACGACTATAAAGAGATGCTGAAAAAGTGCGACTGCGATGCTGTCGCCATTGTCACACCGGATTTTTTACATGCCGATATCGCCATAGAATGTGCCAATCAGAAAAGAAACATATTAATAGAAAAACCGCTTGCCACAACGCGCAAAGATGTCTTTGACATGGTTGAGGCCATTGAAAGGAACAATGTACGCGCAATGGTTGATTTACATAACAGGTGGAACCCTCCCTTCGCAAATGCAAAAGATGCGGTTGAAAGCGGAGAGCTTGGGAAACCATACAGCGCGTATTACAGGATGAACGATTCAAAATGGGTTGCTACGGATATGCTCTCCTGGTCCGCAAAGTCTTCAATATTGTGGTTTCTGGGGAGCCATAGCCTTGACACCCTGAGATGGATTTTCAATGACGAGGTGGAGAGGGTATTTTCAGTTTCGAGAGAGGGAATTTTGAAGGATCTTGGTGTAGATACCGTGGATATGTACCAGACCACAATAGAATTTAAACATGGGGGCATCGCCCAGATGGAGAACGGGTGGATCACGCCAAATGCAAATACCTGTGTAAATGATATTAAGTTCAATATTCTCGGCACCAAAGGCATGATAAGCATTGACGCAAGCAATCATAACCTGATACAGAAATTTACCGACGACAAGGTCGAAACTCCCGATGTCCTGGTGAAAAATTATATCCAGGGCAAGCCAAAGGGCTTTGCTTTTGAGAGCATATACCATTTTATCGACTGCCTTGTTGAAAACAGGGAATTTTACGTGTCTATAAAGGATGCTGCAAATACCTCGCTTGCTTTGCTGGCCGTTATGGAGTCCGCCAAGACCAGGATGCCTGTGACTGTGAAATACTGATTCAGTATGGTGAACAGGCCTGCATGCATAATGAAAGAATAAAGGAGACAACAAATTATGGCAACGAAAATGGATATATACAGGTGGTGTTCCATTCCTGTGGATGAGCTCTGCAGCCGCCCCGATATCAAAGTGCCCTTTAAACTGGTTTCAACTGCGGAGGAGCTGGGGGAATGCATGGCGAGGGATTTTGCGGAGGATATAAAAAGAGCCGGCGGGAAAAGGTATGCCGCTATTGTGCCTTGCGGACCGAAGGAATGGTATGCCCCCTTTACCCGGATCATCAACAGCGAAAATATATCTCTTGAAAACGTGGAAATTTTTCATATGGATGAATGCCTTGACTGGGAGGGAAAGCTTTTGCCATACGGCGATCCGAATAACTTCAGGGAATTCATGGACATTCATTTTTACGGCGGAATAAAGGAAGAGCTTGCCGTTAAGCCTGAAAACCGGAACTATCTGGTGCCTGACAATCTGAGCAGGCTGAGTGAAAAAATCCAAAATACGGCTATTGATTACACTCTCGGCGGATTGGGACAGGATGGGCATATAGCTTTTAACCAGGCGAAGCGCAATCCGTACAGCCCGGTCACTCTGGAGGAACTCCGGAATTCCACCGCCAGGATACAGGAGGCAAACTGGGACTCCATTATTGCGCTTTCCCAGCGGGGCCTGGGCTCGGCCTGGCAGTTCGTACCGCCTATGATCGTAACTCTGGGTGTCAAGGAGTGTTTAAAAGCCAGAAAAGTCAGAATTTATTCCGCAACAGGAGCATGGAAACAGACCGCGTTCAGGATCGCGCTTTTCTCAAACCCCGATGCCGAATATCCCATAACCCTGCTCTCGGAGCATCCCGATGCATGTATAACGGTAACCAGGGAAACAGCGGAACACCCCATATCGGAACATCCGGAATGGAGATTCCGCGGAGTGAATGCATGAGAATACCAACAATAGACAGAGTTATAGGCGCCGGCGGTATCGGGACCGGCATGCTCTTTCTGAGTGAAATAAACAAAACGCTGGGGAGGAATGAATCGCGCCTTGTCACTCTGAGCCCGGCGCGGGATTATTGCAAGGCGCATATTGTGCTGTACTACATCCGCGCCTTGCTGCCGGAGCGGGTGAAGGTCATGCCTGTAGGCTATGTGGGGGCCGATCAGGCCGGAGCTCAGTTGCTGGATGAAATGCGGGAGACCGGAATGGATATATCCCTGGTGGGAGTTACCCGGGACCGGCCTACAATGGTGAGCATTTGCCTGCAATATCCGGATAAGGACGGCTGCAATTTCACCGCTTCAAACAGCGCCTGCGAGCTGGTTTCACAGGAGTATGTGGAGAGCAGCTTTGAAAAAATAGAGGATCATGGGCGCACAATGGTGGTGGTACTGCCTGAAATAAAGGCACAGGCTGGAATCGCCATGCTGAACAGGGGCAAGCGGGAGAACGCTTTCTGCGCACTGTCTGTTGCCGCCTCCGATATGGAATATTTCAAAAACAGCGGAGCCTTTGCACTTTGCGACATCATTGCCATTAATCACGGGGAGGCGGCAGAGCTTGTTGGCCGCGAAGGCAGCGCCGGGGAAATCGCCGGAGCCGCGTACGGCTATTTAAAAGAAAAAAATCCGGATATCATGCTGATCGTGACTTCCGGAAAGAATGGGGCGTACACCGGGCATAAGGAGCGTCTTGAATTTGTACCTGCGCTGCCTGCGACTGTGGTGAATACCACCGGCGCAGGGGATGCCTTTCTGGGCGGGACGCTGAGCGGACTTGCAATGGGTATGCCCTTTCAGAAGGGACGCAGCGACGGGTATTTCGGAGAAAGTATGCTGGCCGGCGCCGCGGAACTGGGAGCCTTTTGCGCCGGCATGGCAGTTGAATGCGAGGACAGTATTGCCAGGGTCACCCGTGAAGCTATTATGCAAAGAATTGATAACAATGGTTGGAGGTGCGAAAAATGGTTTACAAAATGAGATTTGTTCAATATTTTGATAAAAGCGACGCAGATCAGTTCCTGAAGCTTGAACGGGAGTTTATCAAACTGGAGCAACAAATCCCGGACATGAAAAACGGAAGGCGCTTTCTGTCGGTTATCGGGAGGGAACCCACAAACACCATGATATGGGAAGCGGAGTTTGAGTCGCTGGAAGCCGCAACCGACGCCTTGAGGGTGCTTGATCAGAGCAGTGAGCATGACAGGCTGCTGAATATGCAGATAAAATATATGCGGGATACCTATGTGGAAATTTATAAAGAGATGCTCTGATATTTCCGGAAGCAAATACCCGTTATTATCTATGAAAGCCCGGATCCTTTGTACATAGGGATCGCAGGGCTTTTATCTTTTTTGGAAAGCTGCGCCGGATTTTTGCTTTTCATATAATTGTATTTTGAAAATATACGTATAATTATATTTCTAATCATACAGCGCTTGCATATTGATATTCTGCCAACTATAGTTATCCTACTTTTTTTGAAAAGAAAATGTTATAGTCTTTGTAGGGAGGGTTTTCAATGTACGATGTGATTGTGATAGGCGCCGGACCTGCCGGCAGCAGCGCGGCCCGGGAATTGGCCGGAAATGGATACCGGACCCTGCTGGTGGAAAAATTTAAAATGCCGCGGAATAAATCCTGTTCAGGGATTTTAATAAAGAAATCAATGGATCTGGTCAGGCAATATTTCGGAGAAGAACCGCCGGCTTCTGCCATGTGTGAGCCCACGGACAACCGGGGTATGATTTTCACGGATGATAAGGGGAAAGAATACCGGTACCAACAGGAGGGCTTGAATATTTGGAGAAGCTCATTTGACCACTGGCTGGTTCAAAAAGCTATTGAAGCCGGAGCGGAATTCCGACATGAAACGGCGGCGCTATCCTGCAGCGGGCATTCCGGCGGTGTAGAAGTCCGGTTGAAGGGAATGCTTGAATACACTGAGCAGGCGAGGTTCGCAATTGCCTGTGACGGTGCGGCCGGTTCTATAAAGCGGAAGCTGCTGGGTTCCGGCAAAAATTATATCACAACCTATCAGACCTTCAACAAAGGGTCAATAGAGCTGGATCCTCATTACTTTTACGCCTACTTGCAGCCGGAGCTGTCGGAGTATGACGCGTGGTTCAATGTAAAGGACGGCTGCCTGATTCTGGGAGTTTCCGTTAAAGACAGGGGCAGGATTGAGTATTATTATTCCAGGTTTCTTTCCTATATGGAGCGGCACCACAATCTGAAGATCGGAAAACGGGAGCGGGAGGAAAAATGGCTGATGCCGCATATTATGCCCGGCTGTCCGGTGGATTACGGAAAGGGAAGGGTGCTGTTTGCGGGAGAAACGGCGGGATTTCTCAATCCCATGGGGGAAGGTATCTCCGCCGGGTTGGAGAGCGGCCATGCCGCGGCTGAGGCAATTGAGCGGTATGGCTTGACCGGCAGGGACTTTGATCCGGACAGGGTGCATTCCGCATATGCGGACAATACCTCTGAATTGAGGAAGTATATGCTGCGGCAGTGGAATCTTGTGGCGGATATGGCGGGTACATTTGAGCATATGAAGATTTGAAGCTGTGCGAATACGTTAAAATAAATGGGTTCTTCCGGCCATGCCGGCGGATATTTTTGTTGACAAGGAAACAAAAGGTTTTATAATTATTGTGTACCGGGAAACAAAACCTGTAATTATTATTGAGCACAAATAAGTAATATGGGTATACCGGCAATATTCGGGCAGGACTGTTTGAAATAGGCGACTGAATCGGAAAGGCGGGAGAGCATGTTAATAGATTTAAGTGTAAAAGTAACCGGAGCGGCCAATAAAAATGCCCTGGACAACGAAAAAATGGTTTCGTTCGGACATCTGGGAACGCATTTTGATGTAATGAACAAAGAGTTCCCACTGGAATTCACAAAGAGAAAAGGCATAGTATTTGATGCCAGTGGGGTAACCGGCAGGGACATTGAAGTATCGGATGTGGATATGGACCTGGTAGAAGCGGATATGTTCGTTGCTTTCCGCACAGGATTTATTGAAAAGGAGGAATACGGTACAAAGGTGTATTTTGCGGCACATCCCCAGCTGTCAAATGAATTGATAGACCGGCTGCTGGACCGCAGGATATCTATTATCGGCATTGACTGCGCAGGAGTCAGGCGCGGAGCGGAACACACTCCAAAGGATCAGTACTGCGCCGACAGGGGGGTATTTATTATTGAAAATCTCTGCAATTTAGACAGGATTTTAAAAAATAATACGGCGGAGTTTACCGCAAACACATATCCCATAAATTTCTCCGGCATGACGGGGCTGCCCTGCAGAGTGGTGGCCGAGATTCCGGACTGAAGCATTTCCGTGAATCATTTCCATATACCGGCGGACATGACCGCCGGTTTTTTAACCAAGATTTTACCCTTATTTAATTCTCTCATAATAATCAATGTTTAATATGATAGTAGATCTTAAGTTGTACATTCTTATTAAATCGGTTTAATAAAATAAAAGATTAAAAATTTATATAGCGGCAAGAAATACGGTATCCGAGAAAGAACTGCTATTTTATCTATATGGTAAAAACAGCCTATATAGTATTAATGAGGAATACTGTTGAACTTTTTATCAGAATCAGCCATTTAATCTGATGCGTTAAATTTTTTTATATATTATTAAATCGGTTTAAGTAAAGTGTTAAATAAATGTTAGAATTTGCGACAGAATCATGAGAGGTTAAAACAAAATGAGACAAAAAAGTGAATTGTGGAAAAACAGATACCTGTATTTGATGGCTTTGCCTGCGCTGGCCATATATTTTCTCTTCTCGTATGCTCCTATGTACGGGATAATAATAGCCTTCAAAAAGTTTAATTACAGGGACGGCATTTTCGGCAGCCCCTGGAACGGATTTAAAAACTTTGTATTTTACTTTACCACCGACGATTTTACCAGGACCACCTTCAACACCCTCTGGATAAACTTCAACAACATATTGTGGGAAACTGTATTGGCAGTGGTTTTCGCCATATTCCTCAATGAAATCAGAAACAACTCTATGAAAAAAGTGTATCAGATATTGATGTTTCTGCCCTATTTCTTTTCCGCCATCATAATAGGCAAATTCGTTTCAATGCTGTTCAGCATTGATTACGGGGTCATAAACCATGCTTTGGAGGCTTTGGGGAACCAGCCGGTGGACTGGTATCTGAAACCGGAATACTGGGTGAAAATATTGGTGGGAGCGCATCTTTGGAAGCATGTGGGCTACTCCGTAATAATATACATAGCGACCATCACGGGCATTGACAGCGAGCTGTTTGAAGCCTCTGCCATTGACGGCGCCACAAGATTCCAGCAAATACGGTATGTTACCATGCCGCATCTGATACCGGTTGTTATAATCCTTGTACTGTTATCCATAGGAAAGATTTTCTTCGGGGAATTTGACCTTATATATGCGGTCACCTCAAACAATGGAGCGTTGATCCCAACCACGGATGTAATTGAAACCTATATATACAGGTGCGTCAGCACGGGCCTTCAGGACTTTGGGATACTTGGGGCAATCGGCCTGTACCAGTCTGTCGTGGGATTTATTCTCGTGCTTGGAAGCAATCTGGCTATCAAAAAATACGACAAAGACTATTCACTTTTTTAGGGAGTTGTTACTATGAGAAACCAAACAGATCTTTTTTACAGGGTGTCCTATGTGTTCATTAATATAATATTGGCCGCCATAAGTATTATTACAATAATCCCGCTGGTATTGACGGTGATAGTGTCACTTTCCGACGAGCAGTCCATTATCATGAACGGATTCAGCTTTTTCCCGTCGAAGTTTTCAACACTGGCTTTCAGGACAGCCCTTGAAGGCAGCTGGATATTCAGCGCCTACAGGGTGACCGTTTTTGTGACGGTAGTGGGCACTTTCCTGTGTGTATTGCTTTCTTCGGCGCTGGGCTACGTCATAGCGCAGAACAAGGTCAAATACCGCAACAGGATTGCCATGTTCCTGTTTATACCAATGGTATTCAACGCGGGACTTATGCCCTGGTATATGTGGGTGACAAGGGGGCTTCACCTTAAAAACAGCCTGCTGGCCCTGATATTGCCCATGCTTGTAAATCCGTTCTGGATTTTCCTTTTGAGAAATTATTTCAAAACAATACCGGCATCGCTTTCGGAATCGGCGGAAATTGACGGGGCAGGGCCTGTCTACACATTTACAACCATCATTCTGCCGCTTTCAAAGCCCATACTTGCCACAATAGTGCTGTTTTCATCATTGAGCTACTGGAACAACTATACGCTTTCCCTGTGGCTGATAGACAGGCAGGAGCTTTATCCGCTGCAATATATGCTGTACAAGCTGCAGTCATACATAATATGGCTGACGCAGAATGCCGGAAGCGTCAGCGAGGGGAATGAGATCATTCCGTCTGAAAGCACGCAGATGGCTACTTTCCTCATAGCGCTGGGCCCTATCGTTCTTGTTTATCCCTTTATCCAGAAATATTTTGTAAAGGGGATCATGATAGGAGCCGTAAAAGGTTGATCGAACAGGGTACAAGCCCTTCGATAATATAAAAAAGATAATATGAAAAAAAAGGAGTGCATTTCAATGACAAAAATATGGAAACAATTTGCTCCGGCAGTGGCAGGCCTGTTAATAATAGCCACTACCGCAGCCGGTTGCGGCAGTGCGGGCGACGATAGCAGCACGGCTTCCGGAACCACACAGTCCACCGAAGCATCACAGTCTTCTGCCCAGGAACCGGCGAAGAAAATGTCGGCTAACCTTAAAATACTCTTGATGGGTGAGGAATCTGCCGGACAGAAGGAAGTAAACAAGGCCGTAGAGGATAAATTGAAAGCCGACGGGTTTGACTTTACCCTGGATTACGTTTATGTACCCTCAAACGATTATGCCAACAAGCAGACTCTTGTAGCTTCATCAGGCGAAGATATGGACATCACCTGGGCCCACAAGAGCACCATAAACGATCAGGTCGCAAAGGGGATGTACGCGCTTCTTGACGAAGCCTTAAAAAGCTTTGGCTCCGAGCTTGTAAGCAACACACCCGACTATTCCTTCAAGGAAGTGACAGTGGACGGTAAGATATACGCTATTCCGAGAGTTGCTCCCGCCGCCCAGAACGATTGGGTGGTAAGCATAAGAGGGGATCTCAGGAAAAAGTACAACATTCCGGAAATAAAAACGCTGGCGGATTTTGAAGCCTATGCGGACGCCCTTTCAAAGAATGAGAAG
>JAEWSZ010000149.1 GCA_023397905.1 Bacillota bacterium
AACCGGACATACCAGTTCGACCGGCAATAATAATTCAACAGAACACGACAGATCATCAGAACATAGTAATTCAGGCGAAAAAAAGAAATCCCAGCCCTTCGGTTTTCTCACCTCATTATTCGGCTCAGGTGACCGGGGTGAAAGAGGGGGAAGATCGGGCAAGCCTATTTTTACTGTTTTCGACCGTGATATTTATTTTGACGACCTGCTCCTGGCGGGGCTGATCGTACTTTTGATGTCCGATAAATTTGAAGATGAAATTCTTATTCTCATACTGGCGTATCTTCTGATAGATATTATTTAGGCGCCCGCTTTTTTAAACTGACTTTTATCACTGCAGCTTTTAAAGGAGGAAAACACAAAACAGACCAGCAGAGCGATAAATATGGTCTTGAATATTATATTGACTATCAGCAGGATGCTGCTCGCAGCTCCGGACATGGACTGCGCGCCGGCCAGCGAAAAAGTCGCAACCACATATAATGCGTCAAAGAGTATAATTAAAATATCAAAAATAATAAATTTGGACAGCAGTGTCCAGAAATTATTGTCTGATATTTTTTTTGCAATTTTAAAGTGATTTTTATTATATACAAAGGCCGCCGGATACCAGAAGGCTATATACTGCCGGAAGAATGCGTAGCTGAAGAAAAGGACCGCAATGGTGATAATAAAGATCAATATGCCCGCTACGATATTGACGGCTCCGCTAAAGGCGTTGTCAATAAAAATGGCCGCAGGGATGGTGGCTATCACAACATAAATGCAGAATAGAACAAATGCGCTTATTGTCCACAGGTTCACCGAAATCATTCTGAAAAAGTATTTTCTCACGCCTTCCAGAAATTCGTTGCGCTCCTTTTTGGCCCTGCCCTCCACTGCGTTGATGAGAATGTTGAAGCAGCCTGACAGCATAAGAGCCAGGATCAATGCGGCGACCAGGACAAAAATGACCAGCGCCAGAATTATACGTACGGCTGTCTGAGGCACAAACACCGTGTCTATCAGAAACTGTATTATGTTTATATAATCGTCAAAGGGGCTTCCCGTCCGAAACATTGTGATCCCATAAAAAAGGGTCATGAACAGGTTTTCCACAACGCATAATATTATACTTAGAGTAATGGCCAGGACCAATATGGACGGTCTTTTGGCAAGCAAGCGGATAGCCGTACTGATTGTTTCCATCATATTCCTTCCTTCTGTATCAAGTTCATCTCGGCCTGAGGCCATATCATCAGCGTTATGATTGTATCATAATCCGTACTCCAAATAAAGTACAATGTAAGGCTCTGTGCATAAAATCAGCTGCCGCCTTCTGAAAAGCCTGAAATTCAGCCGTTATCAGCCTTGTGATTTTCAGCTTTCCCTCATACTGAGGGATATCCTTTTTCTGTCCGCATCCACTTCCAGTACCCTGACCTTTACTATATCTCCCACAGCAACCACCTCCATGGGATTTTTCACAAATCTGTCCGCCAGCTGGGAAATATGGACAAGCCCGTCCTGATGAACACCGATGTCCACAAATGCACCGAAATCAGCCACATTTCTGACAGTGCCCGTCAGCACCATGCCGGCTTTCAGGTCTTCCAGATGGAGGACATCCGTATGGAGCACGGGTTTCGGCAGCTCATCCCTGGGATCCCTGCCGGGCTTCAAAAGCTCGTCTATTATATCCTTCAAGGTGGGCAGGCCGATTTCAAGCTCCTTGGCAATATTGGCCTTGCCGTCCTGGTGGGCCCTTTTATCCAGATCCCCGATATTCCTGAGCACCACATCCTCCAGAGTATATCCCATTTTCTTCAGAAGCCTTTCCGCCGCCGTATAGGATTCCGGATGCACCGAGGTATTGTCCAGGATATTTGCACCGTCTGTGATCCTGAGGAAGCCGGCGCACTGCTCAAATGTCTTGCTGCCCAGCTTTTTGACCTTTTTTATTTCTTCCCTGCTCTTAAATTTCCCGTTTTGCTCCCTGTACTCCACCACATTTTTTGCAATTGAGGCGGAGACCCCTGAAATATATGACAACAGAGGCGCAGAAGCCGTATTCAGATCCACTCCCACATTGTTTACGCAGGCCTCTACAACCCCTCCAAGGGATTCATCCAGCTTTTTCTGGTTCATGTCATGCTGGTACTGGCCCACTCCTATGGCTTTCGGGTCGATTTTTACCAGCTCTGCAAGGGGATCCTGAAGCCTCCTTGCAATGGATACGGCGCTGCGCAGCGCCACATCAAAATCAGGAAACTCCTCCGCTCCCAGCTTTGATGCAGAGTACACCGAAGCTCCCGCTTCACTGACCACCATGTAATATACCTTTTTGTCTATTTCCTTTAGAAGCTCCACCACAAAAAGCTCGGATTCCTTTGAGGCCGTGCCGTTTCCAATGGAAATTATGTCAACGTCATATTTTTCTATCATTTGCTTTACCTTGGCCTTTGCCTCCTCAACCTTGTTCTGGGGCGGCGTAGGATATATGACCGTGGTAGTGAGCACCTTTCCGGTTTCATCGACCACAGCCAGCTTGCAGCCGGTCCTGTAGGCCGGATCCAGCCCCAATACCACCCTGTCCTTTACGGGAGGCTGCAGCAGCAGGTTCCTGAGATTCTCTGAAAACACCTTCATAGCCTGTTCCTGTGCCGTTTCCGTCAGCTGATTCCTTATATCCCTTTCCAGGGAC
This sequence comes from Bacillota bacterium, assembly GCA_023397905.1. Classification (GTDB taxonomy): domain Bacteria; phylum Bacillota; class Clostridia; order Acetivibrionales; family DSM-1351; genus Ruminiclostridium. The sequence continues at coordinate 2,684 of JAEWSZ010000149.1, forward strand.
GGGAAAATAAGCCTGCTGTACGAATCCTCCACAGCGCTTTCAACACATCTTGCCATTTCGGCATTTGTGTTCCTGACCGTCCTTCCTTTCAGAAAAGCCAGGCACATACTGCTGTCCACATCTATTTTAACCTGCAGGAATTCTTCCTTTTCTCCCCTGTTCAGTGCAAGTACCCTGTGATTGGCTATCTTTGCCGCGGGCTCTTTAAAGGAATAGTACATCCTGTACACCGAATCCTCTTCTTTTCTGGCCGCAGAGACTATCATCCCGTTGCGGAATATTATCTCCCTGAGGGCCTTCCTGTATTCGGCATTATCCGATATCTCTTCGGCGATTATATCCATTGCGCCGGCTATGGCCTCCTCCGCGTTGTTCACTCCCTTATCCGGGTCCGCATACCCTGCGGCAATGTCCTGCAAAGGAGTCCGTGAAGACATCTGTGCCAGTATGATGGCTGCCAGAGGTTCAAGGCCTTTTTCCTTTGCCACCGACGCCCTGGTTTTCCGCTTGACCTTATATGGCCTGTAAATATCCTCTATTTCCTGAAGGGTGACCGCCCTGTCCAGAGAACGGCCGATATCTTCAGTCAGCTTGCCCTGCTCTTCTATGAGACGTCTTACATCTTCCCGGCGCTCATCCAGATTTCTGAGATATACAAGGCGCTCATGGAGTTCTCTTAAAACCTGGTCGTTGAGCTCGCCTGTTACTTCCTTTCTGTAACGTGCTATAAACGGTATGGTATTTCCTTCATCGATGAGCTTTACCGTATTCTGCACCTGAAACGGCTTTAAATTGAATTCCTTTATCAATTGGTCAATAATATTCATGCCTGCACCTCATAGTAATTTTTACAAAACCCTTTAAATATTTTTCAGATTTCTTTTATAATTAAATCTTTCTTCAAAGCTTCCATTCTCTTTCTGTCTATCATTCCTATTTCAACGAATTCGGTGTTTGAGGCGGCGCACAGGCATCCCAGCCCAAAGCTGTCCGCTGTTGAAAGGCCGCCTGCCAGGCCTGTGCTTATGCCCGCCACCATGGAATCTCCGGAGCCTATGGTATTGGCCACGTTTACCTCAAGGGGATATGCTTTATAGGCTTCTGACCCGGTTACCAGCAAAGCGCCTTCCGCGCCCAGAGAAGTGACCACAGAGCCCACTCCCTTTTTGATGATTTCCCTGCAGGCATTGACTATCTCGCCTTCGGAGGCGAACTGTGTCTTGAAATAGGCCGAAAGCTCCTTCAAATTTGGCTTTATCATGTATGGGCCCGCCTCAACCCCCAGCTGTAAAACCTCTCCGCTGGAATCCAGTATGGTCCTGACGCCAAATTTGTTTGCTTCCCTTATAAGGGCCCCATAAGCCTCTGTGCCCACTCCCCTGGGAAGCCCTCCCGAGCACACCAGAACATGTGTATCTCCGATCCGGCTGCTGAAAGCCTCCAGAAATGACGCCCAGGCGGTCTCATCAATGGTGGGGCCCTCCTCCAGTATCTCAGTCTCCCGGTTGTTCACCCTGTCTATAATATTGTTGTTGGTTCTGGACTGGCCCGGAACCTGAAGGAAACGGGTCTCTGCCCCAATGCTGGAAAGGCTGTCTTCCAGCCATTGCCCTGTGGCGCCTGCCTTAAAGCCCAGCACCGTCACTTCGTGTCCCAGCATTTTCGCCACTCTTGCCACGTTTATTCCCTTGCCTCCGGGTGACTGGAGGCAGTTTCCCACCCTGTACAGTTCTCCGGCGCAAAAATCGTCTATAACATAAATCTTATCCACCGCGGGACTCAAGGACAATACGGTTATCATGCGGCCTCCATATGTAAAGGCAGGTTATCCCCCTGCCTGTTATTCAGATTTATATTCCCGCAGAATGGTATAATATCTGCCGATGCAGATATTATACCATTAAAATCCCATACAGGAATATATTTTTTGTGAATTGAGACCATATGAAAGTACTTTCCTGCCTCAGGTCAAAGGCATAATAACGGGGACGTCCTCAAAACTCAGAGCCGTCCCCGCCATATAGTCTTTCCGGCTTCAGGCTATTTTCCCGCCTTGCTGCCGTTTCCCTTTTTCCCTCCGCCGTTGCTGTTCTTGTTTTCTCCCAGCTGGTCGTTATTAAAAGGAACATCCTGATTACTGTTTTTGGTCTTATTCTTGCCCATAAACAACATCCTTTCCTCTATGCCGCATTTACCGCCGGAAAAACCTCTCCGGCATTTTAATAATATTCTTGACATATTTTTATAAAAATATTATCCGGGCGGCATAATTTTTTTCAGTTGTTGCGGTAGGAGACCATATGTATTCTGCGGTTTTTTTTGAGCTTCATGAATATGCAGGTCCCCATATTCAGCACCGAACCCAGCAGTCCGGCCGTAATGCCCTTCTGGGAATCCCATATGTCCCCCTGGGCCCCCGTAAACACCTGTGCCTGCCGGGAACCGAACAAAAAGCCGGTACACATTTCAAATATGGAATTCAGGGCGCATATGGCCATGATCACAGTCACCGCAATTATGCAGGCTTCTATGTACCTCAGCCTCAGCCTCCGGTAAAGCACCTCCAGCACCGGTGTTGAGATCAGCAATCCGAAGGCGAAGCCCACAAACCTGTCATAATTGTTCCTGTCAAAGCCAAACAGCACTTTCATCCATTCCCCCACGGGACAGAGCGAATATGTATAATGGGCGCCTACGGAATGGAGAATCAGCAGGACAAGAATGCAGGCGTAGGACAGGTTGGTCAGCCTGCCCTTCCGGTATAATATGACCGATATGGCAATCAGGACCGCAGAAGCTATGTTTTCATACCACCATTCAAAAACATCCACAGGCCGCAGGGATAAGACAATAAATACCGCCGCGTAAATCGCGATCATAAATTGGAGGGGCCTATCCTTCCTGAACGGCAAGGTGTGCCTTGAAGTAAAAATAAGAGAATACTTTCTCTTTTTAACCGACATCCCAACCTCCTGAATAATATTTTCCAAAGCTCATCCATAAATGCGCCGGAGCGCGCTATTAATATTGCATCTGTTAATTGCCGCTGGTTATGGTAAAATAAAAAACATCGGATAAGTTTTTATATTATTATATATACTGCCGCGCCTGCAAATATGTCACAGTTATTGCATGGTCCCGGCTATAAAAACAGCTCGGAAGGGAACGACATGGAAAAGATAAAATTAATGCTTGACAGGCTGATAAAGTCCGGAATTATCAAATACGGGCTGGTTGGAGTAATCAATACCGTGGTTACGGCTGTGGTGATATTTGCCCTTATGAATGTATTCGGCGTATCCTACAGGATTTCCAACATGGCAGGCTACATCGCCGGATTTTTCAACAGCTTTGTCTTAAACAAGTTCTGGACCTTCAAGGGAAAACAGGCGTCGACTGTAAGGCAGTTTCTGAGGTTTACGGCGGTCTTTGCCGTCTGTTACCTGCTTCAGCACGGCCTGTTGGTTATACTGGTGGAAAAACTGCTTTTGGGCCAGAATCTGTCCACCCTTATAGCCATGGTTTTCTATACTGTCCTGGGCTTCTTTTTTAACAAGCTGTTTACCTTTAAAAAATAATTTGCAAGGCATGGCCGCCTTCACATAAAATTATTCATGGCAATTGCTTATTTATTCTCCATATTGTAAATACTAATTTTGAACGCTGCATCTCACAACCGGTATTTATTAAAACGGAGGTAAGCAAAAACATGAATGAAAAGATTACGGCTCTCTATACAAATTTATGCGATGCAAATAATGCAATGGGCGTATTAAAAGACAACGGAATAAAAACGGCTTGTCTGAATACCTCAGAATGCGGACTTCACAATAGCTTCAATCCCAGGAACAGGATAAGCAAATTCCCGGGAGCAGTTGCATCAACCGTAGTCAGGCTGGAAATAGACATTGATCCCCAAAACAGGGACACCGCGCTTTCCATGGTGGAAAACAGCTTTGGCGTTATTGAATAATATGGCATTTTAATATAATTGCCTGGTTGTGGGATGTAATACCAATTCCGGACAGCGCAGGCTCCGGAAGTAGGGGACAAAATGAGGACTGTTGTTGCTAAAGAAAAACATGACGGGAAAAAAATAGATAAGGTTATATGGGATTTCTATCCCGGACTTTCATCGGGAATGCTGTTCAAGGCTCTCCGAAAAAGGGATGTAAAGGTGAACGGCACCCGGGTCAAAGAGGATTATTCGGTTTCAGCCGGCGATACCATCGATATCTATATAATCGACGAGTACCTTATGGGCAAAGCCACCGACGGCTATTCTGTGGTATACGAAGACGACAATTTGCTGGTGGTAAACAAGGAACAGGGCATCCCTGTCCATCCCGACAAAAACCAGCAGGAAGCCACACTGATCCACAGGCTGCAAAGCATTTACGGAAGCGGAATCGCCCTGTGCCACAGGCTGGACCGGAATACCGGAGGGCTTGTGATACTGGCTAAAAATGCCCTGACACTGGATATCATGCTTGAAAAAATCAAAGACAGGGAAATCCAGAAATATTATACCTGTATAGTGTCGGGCACAATGGAAAAAAAGCAGGCTGAGCTTACGGATTACCTTGAAAAAAACGAAAAGCTCAGCAGAGTTTTCATTTCTCACCAAAAGACGAGGGAGTCCCTTCAGATAGTGACCCGGTATAAGACCTTAAAAGCCCTGTCCGGGCTGAGCCTGCTGGAGGTGGAGCTGGTCACCGGCAGGACACACCAGATCAGGGCCCATCTGGCCTATTACGGGCATCCCATCATAGGCGACGGAAAGTATGGAAGAAATACCGAAAATAAGCGCTACAATGCCAGGTATCAACTGCTTTGCGCCAGCCGGCTCATATTCGCATTCAAAACCTCCGCAGGCCATCTGGATTATTTAAAGGACAGGGTAATTTCCATAGAACCGCCTTTCAGCCTGGAACAGTTTATTTCCTTATGAACATTTCAACATACAGCCTGCCGTATACGGGGCTGTCCGCAATGCCTATGCCCGTATGGGTAAATTTGTCGTTGTAAATATTGTTGCTGCTGTCATTGAGCCATGCCTTGACCGCTTTTTCGGCAGACTGGTTCCCGGCTATGTCCTCCCCTGCGGTGCTGAATTTTATCCCGTATTTTTTCATCATGTCAAAGGGAGTGCCGTAATATGCCGATGTATGGCTGAAATAGCCGTTGGTTTTCATATCTGCGGCCTTCAGCCTGGCGATTTTCATAAGCCCGGCGTCAAACTGGAGAGCTTTCAGGCCCTTGTCCTTTCTCTCTTTATTCACCAGGTCCAAGAGCTCCTGCTCGTCCTTTGATACGTCCTTGACCTGTTCCGCCACAGTCTGTGTATCCGCCGCAGCCGTGGAAGGCTTTGCCGCGGACGCCGGTTTTGCACCTGAAGTGCTTGCCGCCTTGTCCAGCTTGAGGTATTGCGCCGATATGGAGCCCACATTTCCGTTTGCGCCCACATATACGGCATACCAGTTGCCCAGCTTGCCCATTACTGTCACCTTCTGATCCTTTTTTAGCTTGCAGATAATATCAAAAGTGGTAGCAGGGCCGTTGCGCAGATTCACATCCGCCGCGGTTACGGTTCCCGAGCTGGAATCCACTTTTTGATAAGCTTCCGCCGCGTCCGCCATATATTGAAATTCGCCCATGGGAGTTCCCATGGGGATTCCCGCAGGACTAAATGTAAAAACAGAGATTAAAACCGCAGACGTTATGGCAAATATTATCTTTCTTTTCATAAAACCCCTCCATTCAATACTTTAAAGTGCCGGATTTACCGGCTATTTAAAAATAGCACCGCATTCCTAGAAATTTATGGAATACGATGCTATTAGTATTGACAGGTTTTATATAATTATTTACATTTTCTGAGAAATATTATGACTTTCTCCGGGCTGCACTTCCACCTCTATATATGAAAGTGCATTGCCCATTGCATCCGTTTCCGCGGCTGCTCCGGTCTTTTTTCCGTTATGGTACAGGAAGTCTGAAGCACCGCGAAAAACAGCCTTCCACCTTATGCTCTCCCCGGAGCGGCTGCAAATTTCAGTACTGTCCGGACCGGCATGTTTTACTGACAGCAGGTTGTTGAATATGGGCAGCGCCTTTATTTCAGCCCACGCAACCTGGTCATTCAGATTTGACAGCGTGGAAACCTTGCTCCTGCCGGTGGGGTTTATTCCCATAAGGCCTGTGACATAGGAGGATACCGTGCAGAAGGAAACCTCCGGATACTCCCGCCTTTCAAGGGCGGGATCAATCAGTTTCAGAAGCGCTTTATAGGCTTCATCCCTGAATCCGTACCGGTAATACATCTCCGGAACATGCGACATGCCTTCCACATTCATGGAACCTCCCTTATTTTTTATAGTGTCCCTGATTGCCTGTTCAAGCTTTTCCCCCGAGGTTACAATGCCGTAAAGCAGCGGCAGGAAATTGGCCTCGCTGTAGTATTCCTCATAAAAGGAACGGTCCTGCCTCATGGCCCCGTAAAATCTCTTTTCCTTCTCATTCCACCATTCCTTCTGGTAGTAGCCGGACAACTGCTCCGCCTTTTTCACATACTCTTCCGCGATGCCGGGTTGGCCGGCGTATTTCAGCATCTGAGCATAGCTCATCAGGCCGCCGTACTGGACGGCGATCATGTCTCCGGCCAGGAGATAATTCAGGTCGGATTCATTGTAAGAGGCTATACCCCTTCTTCCATATCCGGAATAGTGCTCCGGTATCCCGTCACCGTCCTTGTCCCAGGTATTTATATATTCGCAGAACGACTTGCTGTAAAAATTTTTGTATACCGGGTCCTTCAGATAACTTTCGTCCCCCGTCCACAGATACTGGAGAAAGCAGGCCCTGATCAGGTCGAAATTGGCCGGAAGGTTGTACCAGAAATCCTCGTCGCCGGTATAATCCACAGGCGTCGGCTTCCCCTCGTTTGTTATTTCCCAGTAAGTGCAGTAGTCCCTTGAAGCGCTTATATTTTTGACAAACTGGTCCAGCATATTTTTTGTATGCTGTCTGAGGCCCAGGATACCGGCCGCCGTGCTCTGATGGGAAACATCCCTCATGCAGAAGGAAGCCCTGCCCGGCAGCGCCGCCTCATACCACAGCCCCACAGGATCTTCTCCGAAATGGGCATATTCCAGCGCCTGTTTTTTCGCCCATTCAAAGCCCTCATCCAGATAATTATTTGAAGATTTAAACGATACCTTACCCGCATTCTGCTTCAGTTCAGTAAAATTTGTCATGGTCCGCCCCTCCTTTTCTGTATGCTCTTATCCTTTAACGGCTCCTATTGTGATACCCCCGATAAAATACTTCTGGAAAAACGGATATATGAATAAAATGGGAAGCGTGACTGTTATAGTTGTCGCCGCCCTCAATGTGACCGTAGACATATTCCTGAATCTCTGGTACTGGAGCTGGGCATCCCTGAGCTCCTGCTGGCCCTGGACCTCGTTCAGCAGCCTGTTCAGCATTATCTGAAGGTTATCCCATTTTCTGTTGGAATTGTACAGCTGTACGTCAAACCAGGAGTTCCACTGGCTGACCCCCACATAAATGGCTATGCATGCGAACACGGGAAGCGATATGGGGGCGATTATCTGGAAAAATATCCTCAGCTCTCCCGCACCGTCCAGCGACGCCGATTCGCTCAGGGCTTCCGGTATGTCCTGTATATATGACGCGATTATAAGCATATAATATGCATTTAAAATGGAGGGAATCCAGTATACATGGAAGCTGTTTGTAAGGTGAAGCTTTAATATCAGCAGGTATGTGGGTATAAGCCCTCCTCCGAAATACATGGTGATTATGAATATTATTCTCATGAATCTCCGTCCGGAAAAATTCCTCACGCTGACCACATATGCCAGCAGACCGGTGCCCAGAAGGCAGGTGACTGTTCCCACTACTACTCTCATAACGGATACCACAGCCCCCCGGAGCAGATTTTTATTTTCCAGCATATATGAATATGATTCCAGAGAAAATTTTCTCGGCCAGAAATAAATCCCGCCTCTTACAGCGTCTACACCGTCGTTTAGTGATATGGCAAGCAGATTTATGAAGGGATACACCATGAAAAGTGCGAAAATTATCATAAACAATATGTTTGCCAGATCAAATGCCCTGCTTCCAAGGCTGCTTTTATAATATTTCTTGTTCATATCCCATACCCCTCAAATTTTGTGAAATTCCATGAAAGCTCTATATTATGGACAATCCCATAGCCTTTTTGGATATCTTGTTGGTAAGCAGCACCAACCCCAGGCCTATGACTGATTTCATCAGACCCACGGCAGTACCGTAGGAATATCTGCCCAGCTGAACACCGAATCTATATGCATAGGTATCAATAACATCCCAGAATTCTCTTGTTTGCGCATTACCGATAAGCAGCTGCTGTTCAAAGCCCGCATTCAATATGCCTCCTATGCCCAGTATCCATAGAAGTACTATTGTGGGCCTGATTCCCGGCAGGATTATGTGCCATATGGCCCCGAACCTGCCCAGCCCGTCAACCGCTCCCGCCTGATACAGTTCCTCATCAATACCGGCGATTGCCGATAGATATATGATTGTTGACCATCCAATGCCTTTCCAAATGTTTGCGGCAGTTATTATGGTCCAGAAATATTTTCCTTCACCCAGATAGGATATGGGCGTATTCAAAATCCCCAATCTCAGCAGCATGTCGTTAAGAATGCCGTCATTGCCCAGAAAGCTGTATAAAAGGCTTGCAGCCACTACCCATGATATGAAATAGGGTAAATACGAGATGGACTGCACGATTTTTTTAAAGTATCTGTTTCCTAATTCATTAAAAAGGATTGCCAGTATTATGGGCGCTGGAAATCCGATCAATAAGTTCAAACCGCTTATTACCAGAGTATTTCTCATTATTATTCCGAAATCCGGCGATGTAAAAAATTCAATAAACCATTTAAAGCCGACCCAATGGCTGCTGAAAATTTCCTTGCCCGGCATATAATCCACAAAGGACATCAGTACTCCGTACATTGGATAGTAGGCGAATATTCCCACCCATATGATCATTGGAATGGCTATGAGCCATAGCTCCTTTTCCCGCTTCAGCCGCCTGAACAGCAGTCTGAATTTTGATTTGCCGTTTTGGCCGGCGCTATTCATAAGTATACCGTTTGCTGCGTTTTTACTCATTTTCTGTCCCCCATTCCGGATGCCGTACGCTTTTTCAGTTGACAACGGGTGCTGCAAAATAAGTAAACCCGCATATTGAATTTACTTATTTGCAATACCCGTTCCGTCAACCGCTTTAATAACCGTCAGATATTACTTCCAGGCTTCAAGTTTTTTCTTGTACTCGTCAGTTCTGAATTTTTCTATGTCGTGGAGCCCGGCCTTGTTCATCTTGTCTTTGAGTTCGTTGAAGTTGGCGACACATTCCGCTTCCGTCTTGCTCAATACCGCTTTTGCCCAGCCGGTTTTGATGGAATCCGTTATCTGCTGGTTTACAGGAGTCAGAGGATTTTCAGGCGAAAATGTAACCCTTCTGGAAGTGCTGTCCCATACGGTGTCTTTAAGATTGTCAATGAACATTTTCTTCCATTTTACGTCGTCGTTAAAGTTCTGATCATACCAGCAAACGCTCTTGTTGTCGTCTGCAAGAGGCGACTGCTGAACTCCGAACCAGTATTGGGTTGGCCCCAACAGGTCGTGCTTGGGGTAATCATATGTTCCGCCGATGATACCTGATTTTGAAGCTTCATCAAAGCTCCACTTCCCGTCGCCGTCATATTTCCAGTTTGAATCGGGAGTGTTTGGCACTCCCCAGGATACCAGTCTTGTACCTATGGGAGTCATTGTAAAGTCTATAAATTTAACTATGTCCTCAGTTGTCTTGCACTTGTCTGTTATTACGGTGTAGTTCCATCCGAAGGTATCCTTTGGAGCAAGATAAGCCTGTTCCGCTTCAGGCGCTTTAATTTTTATCTGTACATAGCGCTGTTCCTCTGTCCAGTTGGGGTTGTCCTTCTGCCATACTTCGTGACCTGCGTTTGAGCTTTCCCATTGATTTCCGATATGTCCCATTATTCTCTCATTTGAGAACTTGGTCTTCCAGTCGTCATATTTATTGATGAAAGCATCGGGATCAAGCATGCCTTCCCTGTAAAATCTATTGTAATACTTTGTGAATTCCAGACCTTCCGGAGTGTTGAGCCAGTGGGTGAGATTGTGGTCGGCGTCCTCTTTATAGCCGTCCTTCAGGCCCCATATGCCGGCAATGGTTTCGATATTGCAGTTTTCATTCCAGGAAATAGCGTATGCCTTTTCCCCTTTTGAGTTTTTGGGATGCTGCTCCAGCATCTGCTTCAGAACGTTGTAGTAATCGTCCGGGGTCTCTATTTTGGGAGAGCCCATTGCGTTATACCAATCCCACCTTATATGAGCACATCTGTCAGGCAGCGGAAGCAATCCCCAGCCTCTCGGGATACCATACAGCTTTCCGTCCCCGTCCAGATACCTCTGGTACATGTCTCCCAGCGCAGTTTTTATATCACCGCCCACCTTATCCACAACGGATGTGAGGTCCTGTATCTTGCCCTGGGATTTCCACTTGGCAAGGTTGTCATCATTCATTGCCATTATCACATCGGGATAATCGTCCGACGCCAGCATGAGGTTCAATTTTTCATTGGGATCCATGTCCAACTGTATTTTATTGAGTTTTACGTTGAACTTTTCGAGGAAATATTTGTTTATTAATTCGGTATTTTTAGCAACTGTATCAGGATTGTTTTTGTCTGCCTGGAACACGTTTATTTCCAGAGTCTTTTCAGGAACTGCCCAACCGTATTCATTTACATTTTTCTGAGCGGAGTTTGCCGCTGTGGAAGATGTTCCCGCTGTTTCATTTGCGCTCCCCTTACTGCCGCACCCTGTAACCAGAGTTGTAAGTATGGTGAGGATCATTACCATAGAAATAATTTTCTTCATGTTTTCCTCCTGTCATTTTATGCATTTAATACTTTTTTCACGGACAAGGCGCCTTTATCCGCTTCTGTATCCTATTAAAGCATCAGGTATGCCTGCGCAACAGAGTAATTTTTTATTTTCGTCATAATAATAACTTTGTACTATACAAATCTCTTTTATATTATTTTTCGATTTTTATATGATTTTTTAAATGCATCACAGCTTTTTAAACTTCTGGTCGTGGTACTCTCCGGGGGTCAGGCCTTCATATTTTTTGAATATGTTAATGAAGGACTGTGTATTGGGATAGCCCACCTGTTCCCCTATTTCCTTTACCTTCAGGGTGCTGGTTTCCAGCAGCAGTTTTGCTTCCATTATCCTCCTTTCGGTTATATACTCTTTTATGGACCTGCCGGTGGAATCCTTGAAAAGCTTTGCAAGATATGAAACGCTGAAGTCCATGCTTTCGGAGACCGACTCAAGGCTCATGTCCGCGGAATTATAATTTTCATTAATGAAGTCCAATGCCCTTTTGATTATGTCTTCCGTTTTGTTGTTTTTCTTGGTGCATATATAATCCAGAATGGTCTGGAACAGGTTTTTCAGCCATACATTCATTGCTGCCAGTGATTTCTGGGCAAGTATCTCGTTGAAAAGGTTCGTTTTCTCCGGAAAGACATCATTTATGTTTATGGCCATATCAAGGCAGCATTTCAGAGTGGCGTCCAGCAGGTGGAAATGGGTATACCTGATGACCGTATAATCGGATATGTTTTTCTTGGCATATTCGAAATAGCTGTCCAGAGCTTTAAATACCTCTTCCCTGTCTCCTGCCTTCATAAATTTGAATATCCTTTTCTCTATGTCCACAGGATGTACATAGTACCATTCCTGGACCTTGGGTATATCATTTATATGGATGATCCCGTTGGTGCCCTTTATTACCTTATATCCGTATGCCGACATGGCTTCATTATAGGAGAGCATCAGATTGTCAATACTGCCGCATTCGGAGCCCACGCCTATTGTGACCGTGTATCTGGCATTTTCCACAATTCTCTGCTGGAGCTTTTCTATAAGTGCCTCCAGCCTCTCCTTTGTTTCGGTCTCGTCACCGGCTTCCGGAGAAGCGCTCACTATAAGGCCCAGCTCATAGTTGTTCAGCCTGACCACCTCCACAACAAAATTGCTGCTTTCATTGCAGACTTCATATATTATGCCGGTCTGATAAATCTGAAGCATACCTATCTGCCTCTCCGAATAGTCATGTGAAAAGGACTCAAAATCATCTATTCCCATAACGCAGACATAGTACCTGGCCTCTTTCAGGAGATTGCATTTATAAAACATCAGCTTTTCCCAGACCTGTTCATCTATGACGACCGTGCTTTTCAGCAGATTGTTCAAAAGAGTGTTTTTCAGCAGGGTAAAATTCTCTTCGAAAAGCTCCTCAAAGTTTTTGTTTTTGTCCATCAGGAGCTGTATGTTCTCACCTATATAGTCAATATCATTCCTGATCCTGATTTTTTCCACGCCGTCACCGGAATTGCCCTTTACGGTGTTCACCAGCTTATTTATAGGATTGTACAGCTTCCTTGCCAGCAGGTAGGAAAAGCCTATTCCCAGAAACATGCAAATCAATGAGACGGCTGAAACATATATGACGGATACTTTTATATTCTTGTATATTTCCTTTGTGGGAATGGTATAGATATACTTCCACCCGTATTCTTCAGACTGGACGAAGGAAACAAGGCAGTTTTCATTTTCTATTTCGGTAGTGAAGCTTCCCGATTCCCTGACCATCTGATCCATGACATTTTCGGCATATTGCTTGCCTACGAAGCTGGAAAATTGGTTTTCAATATTCGAGACGGCCTTTCCGTCCTTGTCCAGTATGAATACATGGGCATTTTCATTAATTTTTGTATAATTTAAAATGTCGCTGAAATATGAGGCGTCTATGGTCAGTACCAGCACTGCCTCAGGATTTGGAGACGCCGAATTTATGGGCTTGATCACAGTTATTATATTTTTTTTGCCCGAGGTGTCTATATTGTATATTTTAAAATCCTTTTTAGGATTTTGCTGCTGGAACAGTTCCCTTGCTTTGGTCAGAAGCTCAAAATCATCCATAATGTAGCTCCCGTATTTAAAGGTCTCCTTGTCATTCATATTCTGGATCCTTCCCGTCAGGACATTCACAGAAATCCCGCTGCTCATATACATGATATGGCATGAGCTGAAATAATTATTGTAGGCTACGGAACTGTGGGCACTGCGCAGAAAATCAATTATGTCAACGATATCCTTTTCGGAGTCATTGACATTCCAGACCATAAAATTGGCCACTCTTGGATCCAAAGCCAGCTGCATAAGAGACCGGTTGGCATCCTTCAACATTATTTCCGTGGCATTTTTCAGCTGTATGACCGTATTCCGGCTGGCTTCGGCGCTCTGTTTGCTGAGCGTCTGCCTCAGATAAAAGAAATACCACGAATTCACCACTATGAGAATAATAACCGTAAGCAGCGATAAATAGGCAAATAGCTTAACCTTGTAGCTAAAACCCTTTTTTATCAACATTTCATACCTCCCCTATTTTTAAACAGCACAATATATAATGTCTCCCATTTACACTATTTGCAAGCGCCGGATAAGTCATTCATTAAAAAAACAAGAAATTATGATGCCCCAGAATGTCTGAAATAAAGATGTTATCCCCATAAAAGCACAGCCGGGGATAATTGATTTGATATTTCCATCATAGCATAAGAAAATAGCATTTTCATTTAAAAATAAAAAAGTACTATAAAAGTAGAAAAATACTATTCATAAAACCAATTGTGATTGAAACCTCAGCCTTCAGGCGAATGCCGTTTTCAGCCGATAGCAATTGACTTTGCGTGCTACTCCCTGCAGAAGGAAGGCGGATATCCCTTCAGCTGCTTGAATACCCTGTCGAAGTAGTTGATATTGCAAAATCCGGTTTTTTCGGTGATTTCGGTAATTGAAAGCTGTGTATTCCTGAGAAGGCTTTCGGCGGCGTTCACCCTGTTCAGGTTCAGATACCTGACGAAGGTCATGCCGGTCATCTCCTTGAATACCTTGCAGAAGTGGTACACGCTTAAATTGACGATTGCGGCAGCCTGATTCAGCGTTATTTTTTCACTGTAGTCCGTTGCCAGCAGATCGAATAATTTTTTGAAATCATGGGATTTATAAATGTCATTCCTTCCTGCTCTTTTTTCTTCAAAGCCCGAAGCTCTCGACATTTTGACCATCAGCTCCTGGAGATAGGCCCTTATGCACAGTTGATAGCCCATGGACCTGCTTTCAAACTCCTGCAGTATCCCCTTGATTATACCCGATATGGAGCCATACTGGCTGTTATCCTTCCTCACAATGTTGGGAAGTGTAAGCCTGCCCTCCAGAAATGGTTTCATAAAATCCATAAAAAATTTATCCATGGGATAGCCCGCAAAAACAGACCTGTCGAAAATCACAGGCGTAAAGGACATTTCCGTATTGTTGATAGAGTATGCCGCGTGTATCTGGCCGCTGTTTACAAACATTATGTCGCCTTCAGACACCGTAAACCTTGAGC
>JAEWSZ010000150.1 GCA_023397905.1 Bacillota bacterium
GGTCGATTCTTATATGCGTTGGTACAATGAAAAACGTATCAAAATGTCACTCGGTGGGATGAGCCCACTGCAATATAGACGTAGCCTAGGATTAGCAATTTAAGTCCAAGAAAACGTCCGCATCCCCTTACTATTGCAAACACGAAGTTACTTTTTCATTTTAGCCGGCTTCCAGCCGATAGTAATTGACTTTCTGCATACTGAAGGGATTTAAACCATCGTAAACAACTGCATACGGAGATCCGGCACAATGAACGGACGTATTTTCAATTAAAATACACCTGTTCATTGTGCCTTTTTCTATACCATAAGTTTTCTGGACGAAGCTCTAGTCCTTACCACTTATCCCATGTAGCAGCATTTTGCAATGCACCGCAATTTCCTCTTTTAAATCGAATTTGGGATACCGGATGCACCACTCGTAGCAAAGACCCCGAATTGCCATCACAAAATGCTTGGACAGAATCTCAAGCGGTATATCGGTCTTAAACTCTCCCCGCCGAAGGCCTGCTTCCAACAACCTGCTGAATATCGCGTACAGCTCTCTGTTATAGTCAATAACCGTTCCCATGTCAACATCCTTTATCAGCTGCATCTGGTAAACCTTTTTCAGTATTTCATAGCCGATGGTGCCGGTCAGCACATCGGCTATTTTTTCAGCAATAGCAAGCAGCATGCCGGAAGCAGGCATATCAGAAGGTAAGGAGTCCCCAAAAAGCTTTGTAATCCAAATCAAGACCGGTGGTATAGTCGGAGATGAAGGAAGCGATGAACTCATACTTTGATTCAAAATGCACATAAAAGGTACCCTTGGTTACGCCTGCTGCCCTCGTAATATCCTCTACGCTCACTGTGGAAAAATCCTTTTCCGCGAACAGCCAGCAATGATACTGTCTGTTATCATTGCCGCGGACTTGCTGTCTGTTTCCGCTATGGCGCAGGCGGCTGCACTGCTCATTGGCGTAAGCGGAGAAATCACCGCCTTTGCGGAGCTGGCGCAGGACATCGCGGCGCAGCATGTCCCACTTGGTACATCCAAGATGGATTTGGAATTGCCGGATACGCTGAACGCAACCGTTAGGGCGGCGAAGAATATCGGCGAAACGGCGCAGACTGTCACCGGTTCCGCAATCGGTACACCGGGTGAACCGGAGCAGGCCGACGATGAACCGGCGTTTACAGAGAAGGAACTGGCCGTTCCCGTCACATGGAATTCTGTTCCGGCTTATGACGGTGATATACCGGGTACATACATATTCACGCCCGAGCTGCCGGAGGGCTTTGTCTTTGCAGATGATGTGAAGCTGCCAACCATCACCGTAACGGCGGACACAGCAGAAATCACTGTAACGGTGACGGATTCTGATGTGCTGCCCGACGACCTCCGCTGGCAGAACACCACCGCGCCGGAATTCCCGGAAACGGTGGGCGGCACAGTGGAAGGGCAAGGTTGCTAACGGCATTGGGGTTTCCATTATGGTGAATACTCGGGATAACACAAACTCTCTCGGCATCGTGCTGACCCAGCCTACCTTGGAACTGCTCACCGATTCTATGGTACGGCAGTTTGAGGTAGACGGAGGTCTGCTCACCTTAAACTTTAATCTGGAAGCCCTGAAACAAATCCGGGCGCAGAGCACCGGTGATGTCACTATCAGCCTCACTCAGGTGACGGAGCTTTCCAACGAAGCAAGAACGCTCATTGGAACAAGAGCAGTGTATAATATCACTTTCAGCTATATAAAGGATGGCAGGACGGTGAACATCACCAGCCTGAACAACGGCAGCGTAACCGTCTCAATTCCCTACACACCAGGCCAAAACGAGGCCGTAGGTTATCTGTTCGGGGTCTATATAGACGGCAGTGGCCAAGCGAGCCGTATCCCCGGCTCCGCCTATGACACAAACAGCGGCTGCATAATTTTCATCACCAACCACTTCTCTGTGTACGGTTCCGGATATACTGCGCCGTCAGCGAAGTTTACCGATATTGCCACCCATTGGGCCAAGGAATCCATCGATTACGCAGTGGGGCGCGGCCTGTTCAGCGGAACCGCCGGAATCACTTTCTCGCCCGATACGGCCATGGATCGCGGATTGCTGGTCACGGTTCTAGGCAGACTGGCAGGTGCGGACATTAGTGCCTATAAGATCAGCTCCTTAAGCGACGTGGCGGCGGGCAAATACTACCTGCCTTATGTGGAATGGGCATATAAGAAAGGCATTGTCAGTGGTATCGGCGGCGGCAAATTCGCTCCTGAGAGAGCGGTCACCCGTGAGGAAATCGCGGTAATCTTCGAAAACTACGCCAAAGCCACCGGCTACATGCTGCCCGTCACCCGGGAAGCGGCTGCCTACGCGGACGCCGGCCGTATCGGCAGTACTACATACAAAGCAGCGGTGACGGCAATACAGCAGGCGGGCATCATGATGGGCGGCAGCGGCAACAAGCTTAATCCCAAGGCCAGCGCCACCCGCGCGGAGGTTTCCTCCATGCTGCACCGTTACATCAAGCTTACAATCGAACCTGCCACGGCGCAGGGCTGGGCATTGAATGATGCCGGGCAGTATCTGTACTACAGGAACGGCAAAGCTTTTACCGGAATTCAGATCATCGCCGGCGCGAAATATTTCTTCAACGCTGATGGTACACTGAAAACAGGCTGGGTAAAGGACGGTGATAACTGGCGCTTTTACTCCGGCAGCAAGGCAGCCGCTGGTTGGTGGGATATCGACAGCGGTGAAACGAAAAAGACTTATTATTTCACCAAGGATACTCTGATGGTATCTGGCAAGTGGCTCCAGATTGACGGAAAGTGGTATTACTTCTATGCCGATGGTTCTCTAGCCAGAAGCACTGTCGTGGACAGTTACGAGGTGGACGAAAACGGAGCGAGAGCAACGAAATAATGCCTTTCAAGCAGGCTGGAAAATTTTATAATCAATGTTTTTCAGCCTGCTGCTTTTTGGTTTATCCATTAAGTTGATAGCGGCAGCTTTTTTCACCTGGCATGAAAAAATCCGCATAGTTGCAGGGCTTATGGAATCTTGGAAACGGTTGCGATGTTATACATTAGGCCAATAGTGTACTACCGTTAAATTAAGAAGCTGGAAAACAGCCTTCAAGAAAAATTTAATAATATAATTGCATTGCAGGATATGAAAGTGAAGAAAATTACGTATACATAGAAGAGAGGAAAACGCAAAGAATTATTAGCACATATGGTTATTTTAATGAATATGAATAATTCTTAGCAGTGGAGATTCACTCCTTACATTTAATGTCGTATTTTACCAAATGACATGATATACTATTTACAGGCTGACAGTATTTTTCAGAGGATGTGAGATAAATGGGGTTTTATTTTAGAAAGTCAATAAGCTTTGGTGGTGTCAGATTTAATTTTTCTAAATCTGGTATTGGCGCATCGGTAGGTGTCAAAGGATTTCGTGTGGGGACAAGCCCTCGCGGTAATTATATTCATATGGGGCGAAACGGAACTTATTATAGAGTTGCATTGGGTAAAAAGAAAACAAATTCTTCTAAGTCGCCAGTTCCCTCAACTGAACAAAGTTTCGTTCCTCCTGCCGAAGAATTGTTATTTCAGGATATAGAAAGCGGTAATATTTCTTCAATAGTAGATTCCTCCTCTCAGGAGATTGTTGATGAAATCACTACTAAACGTAAAAAGCTTCCTTTCTGGCTACTTTCTATTTTACTTCTTTTTGTTCCGACAGTAGGAATACTTTTAGCTATTATTGCAGGACTATTGTTGCATTTTTTCGTTGATAGGAAAAGAAAAACCACTATCCTTTTTTATGATATCGAAGAACAAACAGAAAATGAAATACAACAATTTTATAATGGTTTTGATGAAATAATGGGTTGTAATAAGGCATGGCATATTTTGGCCCAAGCCGCTGTGCATGACAGAAAATATCAAGCTGGAGCAAGCTCAGTAGTTAAACGAACCAATATTAGAATTAAATATAAAACTCCTTCGTATATAGAGACCAATGTTAAGGTTCCTATGATTCCTGTAGGAAAACAAAAATTATATTTCTTCCCAGATAGAATTCTTGTTTTTGAAAACAGAAAAGTTGGCGGTCTCTCGTATGTAAATTTAAATATCACGCAGCATAATCAACGCTTTATTGAGAATGAGGCGGTGCCTAGGGATGGAACAATTGTTGACTACACATGGCAATACGTCAATAAATCAGGTGGTCCTGATAAGCGATTTAAAAATAACCGTAAACTTCCGATTTTAATGTATTCTGAAATTTTCTGTAAAAGTGACACAGGACTTAATGAGTTAATCCAATTATCAAAACAAGGTGCGGGAATAGGATTAATTCAGCAATTAAGTGGATACAAAACAAAAGTGTTTTTAATTCAATAGATATTAAATACTGCTTTTTGATTGCCCTCAGGCCATTGGTATTAATGGGTTTCTTTAAAAATCCTATAAAGACCACTCAAAAAGTTAACAGAGTTCTGAGATTAGGGGCTGTAATAAAAGTACCATTATGTTACGACGTAGAAGGAGGGAATTTGGTTATAGTCCATGGCCCCTCGCGTATTCTCCAAACATCCCGGCGGGGTTAAAAATCCTTTTTTGCACCATTACCACAACCTAATTTCAGAGTGAAAGGACTTGAACCTACATGGGGCGGATTCTTTTGTTTCGTGAAGTTTTGTGGTATACTAAATGAAAACTTTTTCAGCAGGAGGATTATGGAAAAAAGAGCTCAAAGATCTGGGTTGTAATAAATTTGTAAAAGAGGAAAAAGAGTGGCGTACATATATTGTTAAAGAGTTAGATTTTTAAATTTGTGGCATCTATATTAATAGTTATGTAGATTTTAGCTTTTATATCGGTGATTTGCACTTTTAGATTATGATTTTTATGTGAAAAATGCATTCAATGAAGGAATCATTTTGTTAAGAAATTGTAATATTCAGTTAAACCTAATATAATGTATATGTTTTAAAGAATTTGATTATATTCCAAAGGGAGGAGATAGCGTATTGTGGTCGATAACAGCAGAGCAATTAACCGTGTATTTACTCGTGGTGTAATTAGTAAATTGATTAAAAATGAGGCAAGTGAAGTGTTTGATTATGTTGTTCGTCATTATGTTGA
This sequence comes from Bacillota bacterium, assembly GCA_023397905.1. Classification (GTDB taxonomy): domain Bacteria; phylum Bacillota; class Clostridia; order Acetivibrionales; family DSM-1351; genus Ruminiclostridium. Next base: position 5,148 of record JAEWSZ010000150.1, read on the forward strand.
TGCCCCTTCTAACAAGACATATGGCGAGCTTCTCAGTGAGATATATGCACATTTGGGCAAAGAGCAAAGAAACGAGTATTATTATATGAATACGCTTCTTAACAAACTTCTTGTCGGAATTCACAGCATCAACACCACAACCGCTCTGTCACAAATACATATAGGGAAACATATTGCTGATTTCGTTATGATAAATGGGGAAGGCAGAGTTTACGAGATAAAGTCAGACCTTGATAATTTTGACAGATTATGCGACCAACTCAGTGACTATTTCAAGGCATTTAGTAAAGTGTCTGTTTTATCTACAATTCACGAATATGAGAATGTGGAACGAATACTTGCGGAGTTAGGCGATATGGGTAAGGCTGTTGGAATCTATGTGATGAATGACAACAACCTTTGGTTTAGTAGCAAGATTCGGCGGGAACCGCAACAATTTGATGCTAACCTCGACCACACTTGTATTTTTAAATTGCTGCGTAAACGAGAGTACGAGGATGTTCTTCTTCATTACTTTGGAGAGATACCACAAGTTAAGCCTGTGTTTCATTTTAGGGCTTGTCTTGAACAATTTCAGAATATACCAATCCTTGATGCGCAGGACTTAGCGTTTAAGGAACTAAAAAAAAGGAATAAGATTACAAAGACCGTTTTTGAGAGTATTCAGGATGAGTTAAAGTCTGTTATATACTTTTCTGGACTAGCCAACAAACTGTCGGACGTAAACCAGTTACTTCAATCTACTTATAGGGGGTAATTATATGTATTTTCCATATTTTAGAGGTAGGCAGTATGAGTTGCTTGCACTAAAAGAACTTGTGAAAGGAGGAACGCTTAGCAAATCTATTATCCCTGTAATTGAGCCTGTAAAGCTTGTTAGAAAAGATGAGAAACTTGTTAATCCTTACAAAATGATTCCGACATTTAACATTATGGCTCAAGCATTTATTGAGGAAAAACACCAGATTGCGTTTATATATAATCCTTCTGTCGGTGATTTAGTCACTATACCAGAAGCAATATCTTCCTTATATCCCTATTTGTCAGCTAATGAAATTATTCCTGCCATAATAATTAATAATAATACATCAAATTGCTTAGCCAAATTAGAAGCAAAAAGCGTCTCTAAAACTGAAATCCTTGCTGTGCTTAATAATAGGGATTTCCTCGAAGTTTATTCAAATGAGTTTGGGAGTGTTTCTCAAAAATATACGCTTTTCCCTGATGAACGTCAAATTAAGCGGGCTGTGAAGCAAAATAAGGTTATGTTTGAAGATAAGTTCAACAAGCAACAAAAGAATGCTGATTATTCGGGGGATGAGTTTTTTTCAGATGACCATCTCTTTTTTGCGGATGAAGGATATGTCGGATTTGGGGACTATTCAATTATTGGTGATGAATATATCGAAGGTGGGTGGGCACCACGTGCAGTTGTAATTCACATTGCATATTTCGCTGATGATAATACATTGCGAGTCTATCATTTTATCTCTGATTCCAATGAGGATACATCGGACGTTGCTGGGAAATTTAACGAGGCAGTTACTAAACTTGCCGATTGGTATAATGCCGGTCAGCAGAGGCAATTAACATCGGCACTATCAACATTAATTGAATATTCAGCAACTGGGTATTATCCCGGACTTCCTACAATCAAAAAATTATCAATAATGCATCACTTGGAATTGATGGGAAAATATCTTGACGGAGGACTGCCAAGATGAATTGCTGCATAGAGTGCTTTCGTGACAGTCATATCCGCTCTATCATTACAAAACAAGGTATTACTGGCAATTGTGATTTTTGCTCGTCTAAAAATGTAGCAGTTTATGATGTTACTGTTACACCGAACCCGCTTGCTGATATAATAATAGACTTGGTTCAAACATATTCTGTTTCAGAAAGCACAGAAGCAAAACCTCTAAAAGTTGCTCTCCGTGATGAGTGGGATATTTTTAATGCCGGGTCAGAATTGATACAAGCTTTGGTAAGAAGGCTTTGTGAATCTGCATTCTCTGAAAATGACGATATTTTCTCAAAGAATGTCATCATATCTCAACTTATGGACAGTGATTTTCTCCGAGAATTCGGTGTTGTTAGAGGACACAGTTGGGACGAATTTTCCAATTCTATAAAATATGTTAATCGTTTTCACAGCGGAATGTTTAATTCAGATATTTTTGCATCGTTCTTATCTATCATTAAAAACAGTTATCCAGCCGGTTCAACATTTTACAGGGCAAGAATTTCTGCCAATAAAGAAGGCTTCAGAGCTGATGAGATGGGCACACCGCCAAAAGAGAAACGCAATGCTGGTCGTATAAACCCCGAAGGTATTGGTGTATTATATTTATCTTCAGATAACAAAACCGTTGTAAATGAAGTTCGTGCTAATGCCTATGACTATGTAACAATTGGAAAATTTCAGTCGTTACGCGATATAAAAGTTGTAAATCTCTCTGGCATAGCAAGGACAAGTCCATTTTTATATGAGAACGGGCTTGAACAATTTGCGGTAAATCGTAAAGTTATTCAAGAAATTGCTTTTGAGGTGGCAAAGCCACTTAGGCGAAGTGATAGTCCGCTTGAATATCTGCCAACGCAGTACATTACCGAGTTCATCAAGAGTCAAAATTATGATGGAGTTGAATATGCAAGTACCCTCCGAAAAGGAGGGTTTAATATAGCAGTTTTTGATGAAAAGTTATTCAATTGTGTTGATGTGCAGACAATTGAAGTGTCAGAAATTCTATATAAAACAGACTCGGACATAGGAGCTTGAACGGATATTTTATTTTGTGGTAGATAGACAATCTTCATATAGATATCTTCTATAGAAGAGTATGTTATGAAAAAAAATAATAGTAAATACTGATTTTTGACTGCCCTCAAACTATTTTTTTATTTGGGTTTAATGAGGTGAGCAAGTTAATTCGCGGGGGATAATTATGCTCGTTCAGCTACTAAAGGCAGATGCTGATGATTGCTGCCAAATACACCAAATGCAAATAAAAGCATTTGCACATTTGCTTGATAAATACCATGATTATATTACAAATCCAGGTGCCGAACCGCTTGAAAAAATCATGCAAAGAATGGAACAGGATTTTACGGACTATTATTTTATTCAGCTCGGCAGTGAAAATATTGGAGTAATTCGAGTTGTAAAATTGCATAACGGTGCATACAGAATCTCTCCAATATTTATCCTGCCGGAATTTCAGGGCAGGGGGTATGCCCAGCAAGCCATCAAAAATGCCGAATCTCTTTACCCGGACGCTTGCCGTTGGGAGTTGGATACTATAAAACAAGAACCGAAGCTATGTTACCTGTATAAAAAAATGGGTTATGCAACGACGGGGAAGGAAGAGGAAATACAGCCCGGTATGACGATTATTTTCTATGAAAAACAAGTATGATACAATATTAATTGAACTTCGGATAAGTGGAATTTGAGGTGAAAGGCTATGGAAAAAAATACGGAAGAAGAATTGGCAGAAGCGTTGCGGGCTGTGGTTTCAATTATCAGCAAATGTGAAAAAATACAGCCCAAATTTGCAGAGGGGACATCTCAGCACACACTCCTTAAAAACAGGATAAAAGCAATGTATATTTCGAAATCATTAATAACAAGTGAAAATGTTATGAAATATACAAAAGAAGAATTGATAGAAGCCTTACGGCCCGTATCATCAGTTATCGGCAAATGTGAAAAAGCGCAGCAGAAATTTGCTGAGGGCACTTCTCATTACACCAGCTTTAAGAACATGATAAAAGCGATGAATATTTCAAAATCACTGATAACGGATGAAATTAGTAAAATAGGCTGATTGTTGCGTTCAATTTCAATATATATGAAGGTTCAGAAGGAACTTATGACGTACAGTAATGTTGATACTTTACAATGGAAATAAATTACTGACACAACAAACAACAAGAAATATTTACGGGAGGTTCATATGCCTGATTTGTCAAATGAGAATACAGATAGTCCGGTAAGCGGTCTAACCGCTACAGCCATTGAATATGCAAAATCCTTTGATAAGGACTTTGATTTTTCAAGAGAAAGCATAGAGAACCTGGAAAAAATACTTGAATATTATCATCAGGATATAAGCAAAGAACAGCCCACCGAAAATCAGATATACAGCATGGCATTGATTTTTGGTTCATATCTGGGAGAAAGCATTCTGAGGAATGCCTCTAAAAAAGATTATACTTGGAAAATGACTGAGGACGAGCCAATATTATACAAAGATTCTGCTTATCAAATGGCTCCTGTAGCCAAGGTTTATAAAAGATTGGTAAATGGCCCGGAGGACAATGTGATTTCGTTTTTCGATATTGCACTGCATATTGCCGAGGGCGGACAAATATAATACACATGACCTGCACCTTAAGAAAAAGGTAGAACAGCGAAAATATAGGGTTCTGCCGCCTGAGACGGCAAAACCCGGTTCATTGCGGTTAATTGAGGCATTGCGTCTTTCAGAAGTCTTTTCAGGCTCCTAAAACGCAAAAACCTCCGGTTCGCCTGAGAAGGAATGTATGGAGACTGTGGCATTTTTCAGGTACAATACTTCAAAGATGCCGTCGTCAAGACTGTACATATTGTTAAGACTGGGATATGCATCCAGCATCGCTTTCCTGGCCTCAGTTCTCTGGTCGGGAATGGCCTCGGCGGATAGCCGTATCCATTTGTCTCCACTCATGCCCGAAATCTCGATCCTGGGATTTTTCTGTATTTGCTTGAACACATTCTTTTTATTGTTGGTACATATATATAGTTTTCCGTCAAATTCTGCGACGGCGCCGAAGGGACGCACACGGGGCTGGTTGTCCTCTGTGGTGGCAATATAAAATGTTTTGCATTCATTCAGAAATTCACCTGCTTTATTCATATAAAACTTACCTCCTTAATATGTATTATCACTCATTCTAATATTTTGAGTACAGGTTTTCAAGGGGTTGCGGAAAATTTAACAATTAAGTCAATAAAAAAGAGTGAGCCGGGTATAAACGGCCTCTTGGTCCCGAACCAAGCGCTCTGGTAATATTGCCGTAAAAAGAGACGGCAGATTTATCATCCGCCGTCTCTTAATGGTAATTATTCCTTCTGTCCGGGAGTTTTTAATTATCTATCTTCCATTAACAGCTTTTCAGCCTCGTCCAGCATATTTTCATTCAGAACCAGGAATCCGGCCTCACGGAGAAGCTCTGCAGCTCTGCCCTGACCTTCGATTTTAGTATCTGTAAAAGTGCCGTCGTAGATGTATCTGCTGCCGCAGGAGGGACTGTCCTCCTTCATGATGGCAAAAGCAACATCATTTTCCTGTGCCAGACGGACAGCTTCCAATGCTCCTGCTTCATACTCCGCCGTAACATCAAAACCGGTACAGGCAAGCACTCTGTTGCCGACCCGCTGAGAATCAGGACGCGGTGTGGGCAGTCCTCCGAAAACTTCGGGACAAACTGGTATCAATCTGCCTTCTTCTTTCCAGCTTAAAAATCTTTCGTCCAGACAGGGAATATCACCGTCGTCATATCGGCAATGCCAACCAAACAGGCACGCGCTTACCAAAATTTTCTTCATACCGGCCCCCTCCTTCTCCGATAGATACACTATTTAGCCACTGCCTGCTCCCAATACTTGGTGGTTACACTCTTTGACAGGTCGGCAGCCTTGGTGAGAAGACCGAATTTCAAAGCGTAGTCCGCAGTCTGCTGCAGAGCTTTTGTATCCATATAGCCTATGTTTGCGGCATCAAAGCCTTCCGGAACAACCAGCTTTGCAACCTCTTTAGCCATATAGATCTGATGTGCTTCGGATACGCTGCTGTCAACTCCGAAAACAGTTTTTCCTGCGGCTTCCGGATCAGCGCAGGCGTCAGCCCAGCCTTTAATTGAAGCTTTCAGGAAGCGGACGAACACATCTTCATGGGAAGCGATCCAGTCGGAATTCACAAACAGGCAATCCTCCAGCATTGCAACATTATTGTCATTCATATCAAGCTTGTTCAGATCTGTTTCGGGTATGCCGGATTCCAGCAGCAGGCCGTATTCGTTGTAGGTCATGGCTGAAGCGGCGTCAATATCTCCGTTAATAAGCTGATCCATTGTGTAATCCTGCTGTACAAGTTTCAGGTCCTTGTCTTTATCAAGACCGGCCGACTCCAGCAGGGCATAGAGTTCATACTCGTTTCCGCCGAACCATGAGCCCACTTTTTTACCTTTCAAGTCAGCGGGTGCCTTTATTCCGGTGGAAGCTTTGGAAACCAACAGGAGAGCGCTCTTCTGGAAAATCTGAGCGCCTTCTACAAGTCCCCAGCCCTGATCCTGATATTTCAGCAGGCTGGATACCCAGGTGACGCCTATATCCGCAACACCGTTATATACCTGTTGCTCGGGAATAATGTCACTTCCGCCGGGAAGAATTTCAATATCGATGCCTTCGTCTTTATAGTATCCCTTTTCCTTTGCTACATAGTAGCCCATAAACTGGGACTGGGGAAGCCACTTGAGCTGCAGAGTTATCTTGTCCAGCTTACCGCTGTCGGCGGTGCTGCTTTCGCTGCTTGCGGAAGTACTGCTGCTGCTGACGGAGCTTTCAGAACTGCCTGAGCTGGTTTCGGTGTTACTGCCACAGCCGGCCAGTACGAAACTTAGTAATAGTGCGATGCTTAGAAATACTGATAAATATTTTTTCATTATTCTCTCCTCTTTTCCTTTTAATATTTATTTTATTCTTTGTGAAGCGTGCCATTTAACGGCACGGCGTTCTACCATGGAAATAATAAGGTATAAAATTATACCTGCTATGGCCGCGATTGTTATATAGGACCAGCCCATGGCCATTTCGGCCTTGCGGAGATTATCCTTTATTCCGAAGCCCAGTCCGGAAGTGGAGGTCGCAAAATATTCGCTGACAATAGCCGCAATCATTGACGAGGTTATATTGATTTTCAGCGCGGTAAAAACGCTGGGAAGGCAATTGGGCAAGCGAAGCTGGACAAATATGGTCCTTTTGTTCGCAGCGTACGACTTCATCAGGTCCAGTGAAAAGGGTTTTAAATCATTGAGCCCGCGGTAAGCGTTTATTGCCATTGCCGCCATGGTTACCACTGTTACAACTCCTATTTTCTGCCCCATGCCCGTTGAAAACCAGCGGTTCATTATGGGAGAGAGGGCGACTATGGGAATGGCGTTAAAAGCCGAAACCACTATCAGACCGCCGTAACCCCACTTGGGGAATATCGTGGCTATGACCGCAATCAGGAATCCTATACCTGAACCTATGACCATGCCTATCATTGCGCCGGATACGGTAATGCCGCAATCTTTAAGGGCTTTCGTAATATTTTTGGCAAGCGTGGTGACTATGCCTGTGGGAACAGGCAGCTGGAAGGGTTTCAAATCCAGGAGTGCGTGAAAACCTCCAAATTGCCATATAAGCAATAACAATAATCCGAAACTTAAAGGCCAGAGCGTACTTTTTATCTTGTTAGCCATTAATCATCACCTGCTTTCAATTCTGATTCTCTCTGCCAGGGGATCAATATCCTCTCGGCGACAATAACAACCAAATAGCTTATAATGCCCATGAAGGCGCTGGTTACCACAGAGGCCCAGAAGATATCCTTTGTGCCGCCATAGAGTGCGTACAGGAGTTTTACTCCGATACCGTTTTTGGAGCCCAGCATGTCAACCAGTATTGAAGCGGTAACCGATAAGGGGGCCGCTATCTTCAAGCCTGCAAAAAGGTAAGGCATTGAGAAGGGCAGCATAAGCTTCATATAGATGCTCGGTTTTTTGGCCGCATAGGAATACATAAGCTCGCGCTTTTCTATATCAACACTTTTAAGTCCGCTGAGCATGTTGGCGGCAACGGGAAAAAAGGTGATGTAGGCGGCAATTATTATACGGGAGGCGTCCATGTTCCTTACCAGGTTGAAAATAATGGGTGCCAGGCCCAGAACGGGTATCATCTGGGACACTATCAAGTAAGGGAATGCTATTTGCTCGACAGTTTTTGAAATACTCATGACTATGGCAAGTATGACGCCTATTGCGGCGCCCAGGACAAAACCCGTCGCTGCCTTGGAAAAAGTCACTCCTGCGGCCTGTGAAAGAGTTCCCCAATTTTTCACCAGAGTTATGGCAACCTCGTGAGGATATGGAAGTTTGGAAGCCGCCATCTTGTCGTGGAATATATTGATCAGGGAAAACGCCCCAAGTTCCCATAGGACAAATATCCCTATAAACCACACGATGATAACGAGGGTTCTATTTTTTTTCATGTCAGACCCCCTCAAAGCTGTTTCTGATTTTTGAAACCAGGGAGAAAAACTCGGGCGTTTCGCGGAGCTCTCTTGTTCTCGGGCGGGGGAGGTCGATGTCCACCACTGCCGAAAGCCTTCCCGGATGTGGAGAGAGCACACAGACGCGGTCTGAAAGAAATACGGATTCCGATATGTTATGAGTTACGAAAATTACGGTTTTATTTGTTTTGCTCCAGATCCTCAGCAAATCTTCATTGAGCTTTTCGCGGGTAAATTCGTCAAGGGCTGAAAAGGGCTCATCCATCAGGAGTATTTCGGGCTGTATGGCAAGGGCTCTGGCAATACCTACTCTTTGCTGCATACCTCCGCTGAGCTGATACGGATAATGATTTGCGAAATTTGTAAGTCCCACCAGCTCCAGCTGCTTCTCAATACGGCTGTTTTGTTCGGATTTATTGATTTTCATCATTTCCAGCGGAAGCCGCACATTATTTTTTACGGTTCTCCAGTCATACAACACAGGATTTTGAAATACAATGCCGTACTTTTGCTGCATTCTGGTTTCCTTCGGCGTTTGCCCGCATACGCTTACCGAGCCATGGGTAGGTTCAAGCAAATCGGCGATGATTCTCAGCAGAGTGGTTTTGCCGCAGCCAGACGGACCCAGCAGGGAAATGAACTCGCCCTTCTGTACATCAATACTCACATTATTTAAGGCATGTATATCATTTCCTTTGTTATCCTTATAGAACATGCTGACATTTTCTATTTGAATCTCCGGTGCATACATAATATCAACCTCCAAAATAAAATAATAAGGCGCAGAGAAATGTTTTTTTCTCTGCGCCTTTGCATAATAGATACTTATTCATTTATTTACTGCTTGCCGGCAAACTAAAAAATGATTTGCGGCTCCTGTGTTGTTCTCATTTTAAAGTATTAATCCCAATGTTGCAATACTAAAATTTACAACTTGAGCTATTTTATGCTTTGGATTAAAAACGGTGTGTTTTATTGTGCTGGAGTTTAGTTTACTCTTTTTCTCCTTTTTTAATCTCAAATGGGAAATTTAATGATATGGCAATGGTAAGGATTAGGGCTTTGCGGCTTGTAAAGAGCATTTGGACATCCCTGACGCCGGCTGTGAAAACAGGGATTTTTTAAGCAAATACATATTTGACTTTTTAATTTTTACGTGCTAAAATACAAAACAATTAAACAAGTGATTTGCAAATAAAAAAATTTCATAAAGATTTATTGTTGAGATATTTACTTATGCAAAGGCGCAAAGGAGACAACTCCCGTTGTGCCTTTGTTTTTTTATTTACATCTCATTTTACTAAAGTTAATTATGGTTGAAAGCCTTAGCCTTCCGGGCAGATGTTGCTCTTAAGCTGGCTTTCAGCCGATAGTAATTTACTTTATACTTCTTGATATTTAATGTCAAGCTTATTTCGTTCAAAAATCCTTCCCGTATCGGCAATGGCGCCGAAATCAGCGGATTTTCATTACTAACATTACTAATTTGATTATTGCGTGCTTTGCACGTGAATGGAGCGAAGCGTGAAGTTGCATAACGCTTTTAGCGATCATTGAATTAACGAATTAACAAAAAATTGAATTAATAAAAAGGAGGGTCACATATGGATTTGATTATTAAAAACGGAACAATTGTCACTCCCACAGAAAGCTTTTTGGCCGATGTTGCCATAAAGGATGGGAAAATCGCTTTCATAGGAAAGGGTTTCCCTGAAATGGGGGCCAGGGTGGTTGAGGCAGCCGGCAAGCTTGTGCTGCCGGGGGCTATAGACGTTCATACGCACCTGGCAATGCCTTTCGGGGGCACGGTTTCCGCAGACGGCTATCTGGCTGGTACCAGGGCGGCGGCCTGCGGAGGCACTACTACGGTATTTGATTATGCCATACAGAGAAAGGGCCAGGGAATAGTTGAGACAGTGGAGGCACGCCGCAAAATGGCTGAGCCGGAGGCATGTGTAGATATTGCCTTCCACTGTGCAATAACGGATCTGGCGGGAGGAGCGCTTCTGGACGAATTTGAAGCGGCTGTGGAATACGGGGTTCCAAGCTTCAAATGCTTTATGGTCTACAAAAAGGAAGGAATGATGGTGGATGACGGAACACTGGCCCAGATACTCCTGAAATCAAAAGAAGCCGGAGTGCTGACAAATGTGCATGCCGAAAATCCGGACCTCATTGACGTCAGAACCGCGGAATTCCTGGCACAGGGCAACACTTCCCCCTGGTATCATTACCTGAGCCGTCCGGAGTTTGTGGAGGCCGAAGCCGATAATAGAGCCATTCACTGGGCGAAATCCCTCAACGCTCCGCTTTATATAGTACATCTGGCCAACAGGGAGGGCGTCGAAGCGGTTACAAAAGCCCGTGATGAAGGCTATGAAATATATGCCGAGACCTGCCCTCAATACCTGCATTTTACAAGCGATGTTTATAAAAGGGAGGACGGAAGGAATTTTGTGTGCTCGCCGCCAATGAAGGGCGAGGAGAGCCGTGAGGCGCTGTGGGAGGCCTTAAAAAGAGGTGATATAGCCACTGTCGCAACAGATCACTGCCCTTTCCAGAGCTATGAAAAGGACTGGGGAAAGGACAATTTCACCAAGATTCCTAACGGCTGTGCCGGTATCGAAAACATGTATCCTTATATGCTGGCAGCCGCCAATGAAGGCAAAATAACCTTTAACAAGGCAGTGGAGGTCTGCTCCGCAAATCCGGCCAGGATATTCGGCTGTGAAAGCAAGGGAAAGCTCACTCCGGGAGCCGATGCGGATATAGTCATATACGATCCTCAAAAGGATTTCACAATAAAATGTGAGAACATGCACTCCGATTACGACCACACCATCTGGGAGGGCGTCACACTCCACGGCTATCCCGTTCAGACCTATTCCCGCGGCAGACTTGTATATGACGGCGGGGAATTTGTGGGTGAGCCCGGCTGGGGCAGATTTGTCAGGCGTGCAGGCAGAAAGTAGATATATTGCGTGCGGAACACGCAGATGGGAGGGAAAGTATGCATACATCCGAAAAGATAAAACTTAATTCCATAACCGTTGTTGAAGAAGCCGCCAGGTGCCTGCTGTGCCATGAGGCACCCTGCACCGCGGCATGTCCATCAGGAGAAGACCCAGCGCGTATGATACGGGCCCTCAGATTTGACAATATAAAAGGAGCGGCTTTGAGAGGGAGCTCCTGCGAATGCATTTCAAAGGAAACGGCAGACGCGGATATGAGCGAAAGCGAGGCGGCCTGCATACGCACGGATTCACCTGTGAAAATAGGAGCCATCAAACGCTATATCTCCGATAATATAAAAGCTCCTGAGGCACTGCCGGAGGCAGACCTTTCAATAGAATTCTGCGGAGTGAAATGCGAGAATCCGTTTTTCCTGTCTTCCTCGGTGGTGGCCAGCAACTATGAAATGTGCGCCAAGGCGTTGGAAATGGGCTGGGCGGGAGTTGTATTCAAAACCATAGGCGTTTTAAAGCCCAAAGAGGTCTCGCCCCGCTTTGACACCATCGGAAAGGAAGGGACTCCTTTCATCGGCTTCAGAAACCTGGAGCAGATAGCCGAACATCCTCTTGAGGAAAATCTGAACTGGATGAGGCAGCTGAAGAAGGACTATCCCGACAAAATCCTGGTGGCTTCAATAATGGGCCAGACAGACGAAGAGTGGACCTATCTTGCAAAGGCGGTCACCGAAATAGGGGCCGATATAATAGAATGTAATTTTTCCTGCCCCCATATGAGCGGGGAAAATCTGGGCTCCGACGTGGGACAGAATCCGGAGCTGGTGCGGCATTATACGGAGTGCGTCCGCAAGGGAACCCACCTGCCCATACTGGCAAAAATGACGCCCAACCTGGGCAATATGGAGATACCCGCAATAGCGGCTATGAACGGCGGAGCCGACGGCATAGCGGCCATAAACACCATCAAGAGCATAACGGGGGTTGACCTGGCATATCTGTCGGGCACTCCGGCAGTAGACGGAAAATCCTCTGTTTCTGGATACTCCGGAAAAGCCGTCAAGCCCATAGCCCTCCGATTCATACATGATATTGCGGTCCACAAATCTTTAGCCGGAGTCCCCATAAGCGGGATGGGCGGTATCGAGACCTGGCGCGACGCCCTTGAATTCATCCTGCTGGGCAGCTCGAACATACAGATCACTACGGCTGTAATGCAATACGGCTACCGTATCATTGACGACCTCATAGAAGGACTGTCGCTGTTTATGGCGGAAAACGGATATGGCAGCGTCACGGAGTTGGTGGGCAAAGCTCTGCCCCAGATGGTGCCGGCGGATTTGCTGAACAGGGAGACAATAGTGTACCCGGTTTTTGACCGTGAAAAATGCGTTGGCTGCGGACGCTGCTACATTTCCTGCTACGATGCCGGGCATCAGGCCATAAACTGGGATACGGGGAAGAGGCAGCCGGCTCTGTCCGGAAAGAAATGCGTGGGCTGCCACCTTTGCCTCCACGTATGTCCAAACGGAGCCATATCCGCGGGCAAGCGCATTAAAAAGCCATACTGATCGAACCGTAAGACAATAATAAAAGAGGTGAAGCTATGACTATTACTCTTGGAAAGCTGTGTGCAAACGTTGAAAGCACTTATGGTATGAAGCTGCTGGCAGGAGCCTCCGGACTGGAAAATTTCGTCCGCTGGGTCCATATGATCGAGGACCGGGAGGTTCCCAACTTTTTGCATGGAAACGAACTGGTCTTTACAACAGGCATAGCTCAGGCCGGAAGAACGGACTGGATGATCGAATTTGCTTCTTCGGTGCTGACCAAGAAGGCCAGCGGACTGGTCTTGAATATCGGACCCTATATAGAGTCGGTGCCTGAAAGTGTGATCCAGTTTTGTGAAGAGCACAGCCTGCCTCTTTTCACGGTTCCCTGGTCGGTCCGGCTTATTGACATAACCTATGATTTTTGTCACAGAATCGTGGCCAGCGAGGAAATAGAAGTGGGCCTTGCAACCGCAATGAGAAACCTGATTTTCATGCCCCAGGAGGAAAAGGTCTATAAGCCCACTCTTGAAAGGCGCTGCTTCTATCCCGATTCACAGTATACGGTGGTCGCTTTTGAACCTGTTTACCAGCAGGAGAGCGCGTTGAGCGAGGATGATACCAGAAATCTGAAGCTTCAGGCTCAGAGGCTGCTCAATAAGACAGGAAGACTGTTCAGCCTTTTCTATTATGACAGAAAAATGATAGTTGTTTTACAGAATTTTACAGATAAACATATTGACGAATTCATTGATTCACTTCAGAAAATATGCGAACTGCACGGAGTACAGTATAAGCTCCCGGCAGGGGTCAGTCCTACAGGAAAGGGCTACCAGTTCATAACGGAAGGCTATAACAAGGCTATTATGGGACTCAGGATAGCCAAACTCCACGGCAAAAAAAGCGTGCGCTACCAGACTATGGGCTTGTATAAACTGCTGGTGTCGGTCAATGACAGCAACATATTATCTGAAATATACAGGGAAAGCCTTGGAGAGCTTGGGGAATTTGACCAGAAAAACGGCACGGATTATATGACTACCCTGCGCTGTTATCTGGAGCACAATTCAAGCGTACAGGAAGTGGCACAGATGACCTTTGTCCACAGAAATACGGTGAACTATAAAATCAAGCGTATACGGGAAATCCTCAAGTGCGACTTTGACTATGAAAATAAATTAAAGCTGATGCTGGCGTTTTTCATAAAAGATCTTTTGTGATTTTCTTGGGCTTTAGCATATAAATTTTTGTATTTTAAAGCGTTGAAGCGCCGTATTTGCAAGTGTTATAATGAGGCCAACGTTGGCCCGAGCGAAAGGCCGCTCAGGAGTAAAATTTTATAAAAGAGAGGAGTTTTACAATGAATAAGGAAGAAATCAAAAGCTTATCAATAAATTACAATCTGCAGTCCTGGTCCAAACAGAAGGGCTTGAATCCCATACCGGTGGAGAAGGGCGAAGGAATCTATTTCTGGGATTTTGACGGCAACAGGTATTCTGACATGTCATCACAGCTGGTAAATCTGAATGTAGGGCATGGAAACCGTGCGATAATAGACGCCATAAAGGAACAGGCCGAGAAGTACTGCTACATCTCGCCCGGTTATGCAAGCGAACCCCGCGCCAAGCTGGCAAAGATGATCATTGACCTCATGCCGGACAATATGGGAAAGGTGTTTTTTACCAACGGAGGCGCCGATGCAAATGAAAATGCCTTGAAAATGGCCCGTATGTTCACCGGGCGAAACAAGATATTTTCACGTTACCGCAGCTATCACGGTTCTACATACGGAGCCGGAAACCTGACCGGCGAACCCCGCAGA